>JAQVQN010000034.1 GCA_028701555.1 Kiritimatiellia bacterium
TGGTCATGGGAAATATTTTGCGCGTCACGGATCACTTGTGCAAAAAACTGTCGCTAGGCGGCGGCGAAATTTCGCGGCAGGCACTGACCGTCATCCCTGGGCGGGACAACAAGCCTTACGTGCGTGATGCGGACGGTAACTGGTGGCGCTTATATCTTTTCATTGAGGCGGCTAGGACCTACGACGTGATCGGCAGTGAGAGGCAGGCTTATGAGGCGGCGCGGGCCTTCGCGCGTTTCCAGACCCTGCTGTCCGACTTGCCTGCGCCGCGTCTGCACGAGACCATTCCGGCTTTTCATAACACGGTACGCCGTCTGGAGGCGCTGGACTCAGCCATCGCTGCTGATGTCTGCGGCCGCCGGGCGGAGGTGGCGGCGGAAATCGCTTTCGTGAATGAGCGCCGCGACCAATGCGGGCGGCTGCTGGAGAGTCAGGCGCGCGGCGAGATCCCCGAGCGTATCACCCATAACGACACCAAGATCAACAACGTCATGCTGGATGACCATAGCGGCGACGGCATCTGCGTGATCGACCTCGACACCGTAATGCCGGGGCTGGCGCTATATGACTTCGGAGATATGGTGCGATCCGCCACGGCCGCCACACGGGAGGATGAACGCGACCTCTCCAAAGTCGGCAGCCGCATCAATATGTTCGAGGCACTGGCCAGAGGCTATCTGGCGGAGGCCAAATTCCTGCTGCCTGCGGAAATCGAAGCGCTGGTGTTTTCGGGACGTTTAATAACAATGACCATCGGCATCCGTTTTCTAACCGATTATCTGGCCGGCGACACCTATTTCAAGACCACCCGTGAAGGACAGAACCTCGACCGCTGCCGTATGCAGTTTGCGATGGTGCATAGCATGGAAGAGCAGGCTGATGCAATGGAAGCGATCATGCGGAATGTGTTAAAGGCGTTGCCTCAAAGGTAGAGCATCTGCGTTGTGTGCAGCAAACAGCGGGATGACTTTGAGCGTGTCGCGTTCGGTAAAATGTACGCCTTATGGTCAATCCAGATGTGCTGTTGTCAACCGCTTGCAGTATGTGGCACGACCGTCACCGGGGGCGTAGAAATCCTCCAGCACCTCGCAGAGTGTGAAGCCCATGCGCTCGTAGAAGGCGCGGGTGGTGGCGTATTGCGGGCGGGCCGAGGTTTCGCAAAAGAGCTGGGAGCCGCCCATGGCTTTGGATCGGTTAAGAACATGCTGTAGTAACTGCTTGCCGATGCCTAATCCTTGGAAATCCGGGCGTACTGCGAGCCAGTACCAGTCGAAGCTGCTCTCGGTGCAGGGTACCGGCCCGAACGATGTGTAGCCGATCACCTGTCCGCCGCACTCGGCGATCACGAATTCGTATCCTGAGGCAGCTCCTTTAGCCAATCGCTCTTCAACCAGTTCGGTAGCCACAGGGATCTCGTGGTCGTGGAAGTAGCCGGTCGCGGCCGTGACCTCGCGAATGGCTTCGACGTCGGCGGGCGTGACCTCGTGGCGGAAGGTAATGGCGGCTCGCGGGGACGCCCGCTCGCCAGAGGGAACGTCTCGCGGGGACGCTCGCCACCCCGAATGCGTTGCCCGCACAATTCTTTCCATGGCATCGGCGTAGCCTATGCCGGCCCGCTCGAGTGCCGCCGCAAAGCCGCCGTCCGGCGACAGGCACGGGTTGGTGTTGACCTCCAGAATCCAGGGATGTCCCGTCTGGTCCACACGGAAATCCACTCGGGCCCAGCCACGCAGTCTGAAGAGTTCCCAGCAGCGCAGTGCCAGCCGATGCAGTTCTTCGGCCAATTCCCGGTCGTCAGCGGGGTCAACAAAACGCCGCACGGTGTGGGCGTACTCAAAAGAGGCTTCGTCCCACTTAGCCGCGTAGCCAACGATACACGGCTTGTCTGCCGGAAAGTTATTGAACACGATCTCGGCGGGCGGCAAGACTTCCGGGCCGTCCGGGCCTGCGAGCAGGGCGAGATTGAACTCGCGCCCGTCAATGAAGCGTTCCGCAAATGAGCCTGCCGGCGTATGCGCCGCTGCCTCGCTGGCCGTGACACCGCGCAGGACGCTGGTGTCGCCGAGACCGATTGAGGCGTGCTCCCAGACCGACTTCACGATCCAGTCTGCGCTCCGAGGAGAGCGTTGAGTGTCGAGCGTTGAGCGTTGAACGTTGTCCGGCTCTTCTGCAGTCACCCATTCCGGTGTCGGCAGGCCGGCCGCAGCCATGCGTTCTTTGGCGAGCAGCTTGTGTGTGGTGAGGTAGAGCGCTTCGCTGGAACTGCCGGTGAAAAGTATGCCAGCCGCCTCCCATATCGCTGGCGCGAGGTGTATCAGGCTTCCGGAGTTATCCAGGGTCTCGACAAGGTTGAAGACGCAGTCAGGCTTCTGGATCTCCAGCTTGCGCCGTATGTTGCCTAGATCTGCTGTGCAGGGAAGTAATGAAACTGTGTGGCCGCGGCTAGTCAGCGCGTCGCGTATCGCGTCGGCCTGGTCGAGAACATCGCGCTCATCAGTCGGGGCATCCGCAGGCACGGCCTGATGTACAATGGTTATCTTCATAAAGGTTATTTGATTCTGGCAACGGCCGAGGCCATGATGCGGCGGATCAGCTCGGTGTATGTAACTCCATACATGCGGGCAAGAATCGGCAGGTCGGAGTCTTTGGGATTGAGTCCGGCCAGAGGGTTGACCTCCATGAAAAGCGGGTTCTGTTCGGCGTCGCAGCGGATATCCACGCGACCGCCGTCGCGGCAGCCGAGCACCCGCCATGCGTCCAGCGCCACAGTCGCGGCGGCGGCGGCAACTGGATCAACAGCAGGATCGCAGGGACGGTAAACAACACGGTCGGCATAGTTGTCCTTGTTGTCGAAGGAGTACACGCCCTTTTCCGCATTGGCCAGCAGCACAATCTCCATGCTGCCGACGGTTTCTGCTTTGCGTCCGGTGCCGGTGATGCCGACCGTGAACTCGCGTCCTGCCAGGTAAGGCTCGATAAGGGCAGGCTGCCGGAAACGGGACACGAGATCATCGCATGCCGCCGCGAGTCCGGCGCGGTCGCGCACGATGGATTTGGCGGAGCATCCTTTGCCGGTGCCTTCGGCCACGGGCTTAACGAAGAAGGGGGCTCCGAAGCGGAGGCCGGACAGATCCTCTCCGGTCTCATACACGCAGAAATCGCTGGTCGGTACGCCCGCGTCACGGACGACCCGTTTGGTCAGTCCCTTGTGCAGGGTCAGTGACAGCACGAGCGGGTCGGAGAAGACATACGGCATGTCGTAGAGGTCAAGGATGGCCGGCACTTGAGCCTCGCGGGCGATGCCGCGCAAGCCCTCGCAGATGTTGAAGACTAAGTCCCAGCGGCCGCCGCTCTCGAGTCGGCTGACCAGTTCCCTGGCGTGCCCGATGCGGTCGGTTGCGTGGCCGAGCGCCTGCAGTGCATCCTCTATTCCTGCGACAGTCTCCGCCTTGTCGAATTCCGCAGTCTCTTCCGCTGAATACCCCATGTCCAGATAATCGGAACGGAGGTCATAGGTTAATCCGATAAGCATAATGATTCCAGACTTAGCAAGCACTACACGCTAAATTGAGGGAGCGTTATCACATTGTGCGTTTAGCGGTGCAATTTACTCCGCCACATAATCGGGGTATTGATAAGATCGGCCCTCGTAGTTCCGCAGGCAAAGGTTGCCCTCGGTATCTTTGCCCTCAACATAATCAGGCGCCACAGGGATTTTGCCGCCGCCGCCGGGAGCGTCGATCACATAACTGGGCACAGCGTAACCGCTGGTGTGCCCGCGTAGCCCGCGTATGATCTCCAAGCCTTTCGCGACAGGTGTGCGAAAATGCTCGGAGCCGTAAATCGGGTCGCACTGGTACAGGTAGTATGGCTTAACGCGCATCCGCATCAGGTTGTGGACCAGCCTGCGCATAACATCAGTACTGTCATTGATGCCTTTGAGCAGGACTGTCTGCGAGCCGAGCGGTATGCCGGCGTCGGCTAAGCGGGCGCAGGCTCGCGCGGTTTCGAGGCAGCATTCGTCAGGATGCGTGAAATGCAGGCTCATCCAAAGCGGGTGATACTTGCGCAGCATACGCGTCAGTTTAGGGGTTATGCGCTGCGGCAGCACGGTTGGCACCTTGGTGCCGATGCGGATGATCTCGACATGCGGTATGTCGCGCAGGTTGGAGAGGATGAACTCCAGTCGCTCGTCACTGAGCGTTAGGGGGTCGCCGCCCGATATCAGCACATCGCGTATGCTGGGTGTGCGCCTGATGTAGTCGAAGATCAGTTGCAGACGTCGCGCGCCGGGCGTGACCGTGCCGTGGCCGACCATGCGTGAGCGGGTGCAGTAACGGCAATAGACCGAACAGAAGCCCGTGGCCAACAGCAGCACTCGATCCGGGTACCGGTGCACCAGCCCGGGCACCGGGCTCTGGCCCTCCTCTCCCAAAGGATCTTCCGCTTCGCCTGGGCAGCGGCGTGTCTCGTAAACGGTGGGGATGACCGAACGCCGTAAAGCCTGATCTGGGTCTGTGGCGGAGACGAGCCCCATATAGTGGGGTGTAACGGCCATCGGCAGCATGTCGCCGGAAAGTTCGAGGGCGGTTTCCTCTTCGGCGGTCAGGCGGATCATGCGTCGCAACGTCGCTAAGTCCCGTATGCGATGGTTGATCTGCCAGCGCCAGTCAGACCACTGCGTGTCGGTGGCTTGAGGGAAACACAGTTTGCGGAACTCGCGGCACTGCGGGCTCATCCGGATGTGGCGGCTTGTGGCCGTAGCTTCGGAAAGGGCTGTCAGGCGCGGTTGTCCGTCCCTTGCCGGGGCGGATATAGTCATCGACGGGGGCTCTCCTTGTGGAGGCTCCTCATCCTGGTCGACCAGATCGAAAGTCAACTGCATCGCGTGCGCAGGCACACTGTACACAGCAAACTCCTTCTCAACATAAGTGCAGGCTCGTCTCTCTCGCGGCTCACTTGGCGCGATCAGTGCCTTTGCGCCGCACATATACGCCTGTTTGGCCGACTTGTCAAGTGCCTGCCGAAAAAATTCAAGTTTTGGTGACGTTTTTATTTGACGCAACGGCAACTGGCAGGCCGCTGGCGGCGGATTTCAATGATGGCAAGGACACCGGCGGTCAGGTAGCCGATCCATATCAGGTGCAGCAGCGGGCCCATGCCGGTGTATTCCGTGATTGGGCCGAGCACCCACAGCACAACGGCCGCGATGCCCCATGATCCTCCGCTGATCAAGCCCATGCGCTGGCCGAAACGCAAAGAGGAGAAGGCGTAGCGGGCGAGAGTGATGCACAGCGGGAACCCGGTATAGACGACGAAGCCGGTAAAGGTCAGCAGGGCGGCCGCAGCCTGGCTGCGCGGGGCGAGCAGCAGGTAGAGGGCGGTCAGCGGGGCCCCGATGAAGGAGGAGAGCAGCAGCACGCGCAGGTGACCGATGCGCGGAGCTAGTGCCCCCCAGGTTATCGCGCCCACCATGCCGCCGACACCGAACAGGGTGAAGGAAAGTCCGCTGAACGGCAGGGGATAGCCGACCTCCTCGTGCAGGTAGGAAGGCAGCAAGGTGGCCTGTATCTGAGAGCAGGTGGCCAGGACTGCGGCCATGATGAATAGCGGCACGAACGGTACGCTGGGCACATTGTCGCGCAGTTCAAGTGCGCTCTTGCGCTGATCAGCCTCGGTTTCGAGCGGCAGACGGATGCCGCTCGAGAAAAGTGCTGCGGCTGCCACCGGTGCTGCCAGATAAGCCCACATTAGGCTGTTCAAACCGAAATATCCGGTCAGCGTCGAAGATATCAACGCGCCGCCTGCGAAACCCATGAACCCTGCCACCATGAAGACTGACGTGGACAGGGAAGATGGTATGGTGTCCAGGCCATGCACCGCACGCAGGCCCTCGGGATGCACGATGGCCACGCCGACCCCCGCCGCCAGGGCGATGGCCGACATGACCAATGCGTTGGCCGTGCCGGGCGGCAGGCAGGGGATGAAAACAGCCGCGCCTGCCAGCAGCACGCCGAGGCAAATCAGCACAGGACTTGTGAAACGCGCGCGCATGTGACCGACGGGTATCTGAAAGATATTCGCTGAGAAGCCCAGCAGGGATGAGACGAAGATCAGCAGCGCGAGCGACATGCCGTAGCGGTCGCGCATGGGCACGAGCACCGGAGCGATCATACCCACAAAGGTGTCAGTGATCGCGTGCGTGAAGGAGAGGACGAGCAGTTGCCGCCAGTGGCGGGCGGATGATAAGGCGGTTTCCATATTAATCTTTGAAATCGCCATGCAGTAAGACTGCGGCGATGATGGATGCGCGGTTAAAAAAAGATCGGCGTTTTTGTGAAAGGGTGGCGTTAATAATTAAATCCTTTGCGGCATGTCGCTGTGACATCCGGCCACATAAGATACGTAATCTTTAGGTTTTGGGCAATAGCCAGTGCTATTTCTTGAATGGTCGCCTGTTGCGGATTGACATCACAAAGGTAAAAGCACGGATCATTCGTATTTTATAACCCACTGCGTCGATGGAAGGTTTAGCGTGACCTGCTTGTGTGACTCGCTCAGTGTACCTTTGGTCTCGGCATCAGATCCGCGGCATGGGATTTTATAAGCATTGCACGCATCAAGACCCACGGCTTTGAGAAATGCTTCAGTACGAATCATCATTGACACCATGCTTGTCATCTTTCCTTTTTTAATTATCGGACAGCGTAAAGCTATGAGGCGTGGTTGAACGATGTTGCCGCGTCCTGGCTCGCTGAGTTGCGGCATGGGCGTTTCATCCATAAGCTTGCGGAAGTTGTCCAACTCCTTGACTTTCTTTAGACTGAAACCTACGGCAAGAAAATTGCGTTTGAAATACACCTGACGGATCTCCCATTCGGCATTGATAAACGTGGCGCCGAAGAATCCGTCAACCTTCTCGATTTGGGGCTTTATTATGTGGCGGAAATTTTTTTCCGTCGGCGATTGTTCCGCTACTTTGCCGAGGCGCACGAAAAGGTCGTTGAAATAAGTTTCGACTGCCTTCATAAGTTCTGCCTCGCTCGGAGAGCCATGTACGGCACAAGTGGTCAAAGCAGCCACCGACAATACCGAGATAAATTTACGTAATGAAGTTGTCATTAACTATGCCCCGTGTTGTTTATTTGACGGCCAGAAACACCGAAACGTAACCCGAGTAATGAGCGACAAGCGTTACCTTTTCAAAAGGGGTTTCGGCGAGGGAGCGCCGCAGCTCGCCCTCGATGTTTTCGCGGATTTCAGCTTGTTTGAATAGCCAGTAGCCGGACCAGGCGCAGAGCTTGCCGAACCAATTGCTGGGCACATCAACATCGATGATGATTAGCTTGCCGCCTGGTTTGAGCACACGAAGTATTTCGGATAGCGAACGGCGTTTTAATTCTGCGTCTATGTGGTGGTAAAAGAAGGTTGAGACTGCCCGGTCGAAAGTAGCCTCGGGATAAGCCAGATGTTCGGCGACACCGACGGCGAACTTCAGTTGCGGCAGGTCTATTGCCCGTCTGCGAGCCACTTCAATCATCTTTGGTGCGGCGTCGATACCTACAGCATGGCCTTCGGGTAGACGTTGCGCTATGAGTCGAGTAAGAATCCCTGTTCCGCAGCCGATATCGAGCACGCGTTCATTGCCATTTAAAGAGAGCAGACGCAACGCGAGTTTACGGTAGCGCCACTCTTGGCCCAGTGTCATAATTGGAGCTAAAAAGTCATAGACGACGGCCGCGTGGTCTAGGGTACGGCCCCTGGTCAATTCCATGACAGGTACAGATGAATTCGCATGCAATCGCAAGATCCTCCAAATCCATGGCTAAAAACATTGAGTTAGCCAGCCGGGCGATTGGCGCTCCGGGTAGAATCACACTTTCGTCGCTAAGCGTTGCGCATGCTGCTGCGAGGCGTTTATACCCAAGTTTAGCGGCAGTTAGGCTCACTGCGGGTGTTTCTAAATACAGACGGTCGCCAACTTTGATATCGCGGTCTGACCAACGGGCAAGTACATCAGGTTGTTCATGAGCAAGCACCGATAGCACATAGTTGTTACGTCGCTCCACGAAGTCACGCGCCATGTCGCGGACATCGTCTAGGATTTGGCAGGCGTTGCCGAAAAGCAGTAGAGATTGCTTTATACGGTCAAGGCGGTCTCGGTCAATTTGGTTCTCAATAAGGTCGACGCCGGTGAAAGGTATGTTGAAAAGCAGGCCGGTCTTGAGGCTGTGGATCGTCTCAAGCACGTAGTCCGGGGTGGGGCGGCTGGTGATACCGCCCTCCTCGCTGGCCTCTTGGGCGGCACTCGGCAGGAGGCAGCGCAGAGAGTCGTCCGCCAGCCTGTTGGCTTGCTCCTCGGTGATAGTGCCATCGCTGATTGCGTCACGGAGCAGGTGCCATAGGACGCGGTCGGTCGCCATCAGAGCAACCACTTCGCGCATCACTCTGGAATTGCCCGGCATTTCGAGCGGGAGAACACATTTATCCTCGCCGTCAAGCAGGTTGTCGGCACTGGTAACCCAGATTCTGAACAGGTGGTTGATTTTGCCGTACAATAGACGGCGCGACTCGGGTATGTCAAGCGCCAGATAGGTGGAATAGAAAAGTGTTGAGAAGATGTTTTTACGGGCAGTGAAAAAGGCTGCCGGTATCTTTTCTGCCCGAATGGTGTATTCAGGTGGCGAGCCATCTGGAGCGCGGACAATACGCTCAGCTATGCTGTAAACCGAACGCATGCATTTTTCATGCTCGGTGAAAGCTTGCGCCATGCGACGCCCCGTGCTCCATATGCCAATAGGGCCGCTAGCTCGATTTACTTTTTCTTCACGCATAGAACTCGCTGTATTAAATGAGTCCAAGCATAAACTTAATTAGTCTACCCAGCAAGTAGATAGACGTTAATTATTTGTAATGTGTTCGCTGATGATACCACGGAGATCCGCATGTTTTTCATGCATAAAGGCGGGTTTATTCAGTTTATTTAGACTGAATAGCACTTGGCTCTGATCCGCCCCTGCGAATCCTATTGACCTTTGATCGTGCTGGGCGTATGGCGTTGCCGAAATAGCTGCGCAAGCGTTTCGGCTTCACCCCCGGAACCTAACTTGAATTGCGGCTAAGTCCTGATGCCATGATACTGATCCCTTATACAGGGTTGTCTATGTCTCCGGTTCTAGCTTCAGTTCGGAAATGCCGACCTGCGCGGGGAGTCGTCCGCTGAGCGCGGCCAGAGCTGCGGTCCGGCCGGCCGCCTCTCCCATCGGCACTGAGTTGCCGGTGACGCGGTAGCTGGCGTGCGCGAAAAAGTCCCCGCTGATGCAACGTCCCGCCATCAGCATGTTGTCCAAGTCCCTGGAGATCAGGGCCCGCAACGGGACATCATACGGTTTAACTTTAAGCCCCTTGGTGATCTCGCCGTGACTGTCTTCCTTGTTGTCCAAAGACAGGCAGTGCACGTCCACACCGAAGCGCGCCCTGACGATCGCGTCCTCGTGGCGCGCACCTTTGGCAAGGTCGTCCATCGTCACCTGGTACAGGCCGTGGATCCTGCGGCCCTCGCGGATCCCGATATGCTCGGAGGTTGCTATGATGCGCAGGTTGTCCCACACGCCGCCCAGCTTGCGCAGCCCGTCGGCCATGGCGTTGAGTTCCCTTCTGGCATTCATGGTCGCCGCCGTGATAGCGTCTGCATCGTCCACGTTCACGCCGTACTCATGGTTGAACATGAAGAGCACCACATTGTCCCGTATATAGAAGATCGAAGGGTTGTTGTATGACGGCGGTGTGCCTGCGCGATGCAGTTCGCGCATAAGTTTCGATGTCTTGGAGCGGTAGCGCTGCGACTCGTCTGCCGTGTCCTTCTCTTCGGTGAGATATGCTTTCAACGCTTCAGCGTCTTTGACCAGCACCAGCGCGTACATGGTCAGCGGCTGGCACTTGCCCGTGCCGGGCTGCCCCAGGTCGAAACCGCAGCCGGCGAAAGCGGCGAGGTCGCCGTCGCCGGTCGCGTCGATAAAGTTCTTGGCGCGCCAGGCCTCGCGGCCGGACTTCGATTCGGTGACAATCGCTGTCAAGCGTCTGTCCTCGCGATACGCGGCCCGGACACCGGTGTGTAAGCGCACTTTCACGCCGGCCTCGGTGCACATGTTCTCCAGCAGGAGCTTCATTTCTTCCGGCTCGTAGGCGTATCGGCTCCGTCTCCTTTGCGCGCGCCGTGCGTCGCGCGCGTCGAGCCGCTGCGTGATCTCGTCTGCCAGTCCGGTTGTCTTATAGTCCAGCACCCAGCATAGCAGACCAGCGGTCCAGATGCCTCCCAGGCAGCCGTTGATGTCGAACAGCCGCGTGTTCGCCCCGGCACGCGCGGCGGCGATCGCCGCGGAAACCCCTGCCGGGCCAGCGCCGCAAACGATCACGTCTGCGTCATCGCGCACGGGTATGTCGCGCGCGGGTTCCCGTAAAACGCCAGCCCCGGCGATTTTTTCGGTTTCCGCCATGGCTGAGGCAGGCACTGCTGCGCCTGCCAGCGCCATCGATCTGAAGAATGAGCGGCGCGTGACCCCCTGCGCCGGGTTTAAAAGCATTGCCATGTGTTGCTCCTCCCTGAAATTTTTTTACTGGAACATGATCACGGTGCCCCTGGGCGGCAAGGCGGCTGTGATCGCCCCCGCGCTGACCGTGATCGTGTAGCGGTCGCCGCCTTCGCCCGTGATCTGCCAGCCGGAGACATTTTCCGTGCCGGTGATCGACGGCGAGGTGAAGAGGCTGATCACTCTTGGCAGCTCCGCGTTAGCTTCAAGCGGCGTAAGGGCGATGGTCAGGCTGGCGGGCAAGGACAAAGCCCCCGCAACTGTCGCGGCAGGTGACGTGTTCGAGGTATAGTTGGCTCGGTATGTCACGCCCTCGCCCAACACGACATCGCCGCCGAAAGCCAGTGTGCCGGCCGCGTTGGTGGTGCCGGGGGAGATGACCGCACCGGCAGCGAACGCCACGTTCGTGCTGAGACTGGTACCTGTGCCGCCGAGCGTGGCACCGGCTTCGACCGCCACAATATTTTCTTCGCCTGTGCCTGAATCGTTTTCGTTGTTGATCAGCAGGGTGCCGCCGGATACGGTGAGCGATTCCGTGAAATTGTTCGGACCCGAGAAAATCTGCGTGCCTGGCCCGGCTTTGGTCACCCGGATGTTGTCACGCACATTAT
>JAQVQN010000415.1 GCA_028701555.1 Kiritimatiellia bacterium
CGGTATCTTGAGGGCGAGCGCCGGGAACTGTTGCGTAAAATCGGCGCGAGCGGCATGACGCAGGCGGCTTTCTGCCGGTCGAACGGGCTGTCGGGCGTGACGTTCTCCAAGTGGGTGCGCTCCCGCAGAGGGAAACGGCGCGCCCCCGGCGCGGTCGGGTTCGCCGAGGTCGAGATCGCGCCGGCGGTCGTCCGCGACCTGGCGGTCGAGCCCGCGGACATGCGCAAGGGCTTCGGCGGGCTGTACTCGCTGGCCTCGGAGAAGATGAAGGAGGATCCGTGTGGACGGCTGCGTGATTATGTACCAATAGCGGCAATTTGAAAATGTACTGAACCGAGCGCCAAGGCAAGTGCCGATCAGGGACTGTCTGTCCGATAAGGCCATATCACGGCCTTGGAGGGGGAAAAGAAGATGGTTTTTCATTGGAAGTGAAGAAGATGGAACGAAGAAGATCCACACGATCAAATTGCCGCTTTAGCTACAGAGGCTCTTGCAAAACCCCGCACAGGCTGAACGTGGTGCAGGCGTCCCGCCTGCAATCCCGAAGTTTCGCGGCCTGTCAGCAGGCGGGACGCCTGCACCACAGGGGTTTTGCAAGAGCCTCTACAGTTTCATCTTGCCGCTCACACGAATCATCAGGCCCGCGAACTGACGCCGGCCAAGTGGCTGTCAGCCCGGCAGGCTAAGACATTAACGGCCTAACATATCCGACTCCATATAGTCAACAGGTCAAAGTTAAGACGCTTACTTTGTGTTTCTTACCGGCAGCAAAGATTTCAACCAGCCAGGGACCATAGGGGCATATGAAGCATATAAAAATGACGGTTTCAAGTATTGCGCATACATTGAAGTTCCTGATATTAGTGTTTGCGCCACGCGAGAGGGTTTATGCCGGTGGCGCGTTTGAAGTGGGTGGAGAAGTGCTGCGAGGTGCAGAAGCCCAGGTCTTGGGCGATGCGGGTGACGGAGAGACGGGTTTCGCGCAGGCGTCTTTTGGCCTCGGCGATGCGGCACATAAGCAGGAAATGGTGGGGCGGCAGACCGGTGACGGACTTGAATTGGTTGATGAAGTGCGAGGGCGAGAGCGCGGCCTGGTGCGCCAGGGAGTCGACGTCGTAACTCTTCTCCGGCGCGGTCTGCATGGCCTTGATGATGGCGTTGATGCGGCCCGCGTGCGAGGGCGGCGCCGCGTGGCGCGAGGTTTCCAGCAGGTTGGCGACCAGGTGCATGCAGGTCGCGGTCATGCAGAGAGTGCGGTAACGTCCCTGCAGTTCCTGGTGGGCGCGGAAGAGCTCGATGAAGTGGTGTTTGATCTGCTTCGTGTCCGCTGTCAGGTGTGTGGGCAACTGGTGCAGGCGGTGGCAGATCTCGCGGGACTCGGTTTTGGTGAAGCGCAGCAGCGCGTTCTTCTTGCTCTCTGTCCTGATCAGCATACCGTAGAGCACGGTGCCTTTGGGGTAGTCCAGCAGACGGTGGGCATCCTCGGGTTTATTGAGAAAGATGTCCCCGGCCATCACGGTGTGCTCGTCGCCTTGGTTTTCGAGCAGCAGCGAACCGCGCAGGCATAGGCCGATCTCGAAGCAGCCTTTGTGGCAATGGGGTGCCACGGGGTCCAGGCGTTGCGTGTGCCGGATGAAATAGATGATGGGGATGTCCGGGATGCCGATCTTGGTGAGATCCAGCGCCCGGTAATTGGGCGTGTCGCCGTAATGCATTCTGGAGTTTTTGATGATCATGATAATGTGGGCGCTAGTTGTTTGTGGTCTTCAGTAGATCAAATTCGGAAAGCAGCAGGAACTTCCAGACAGGCAAGACCTGTATGTCGCCGACGCGGGTCTCGTCATCCCAGGTCACGATTATTTTACTAAATCCCTTGAACGTGTTGACGGCGGAAGTCAACGCGCGCGTTTCGCGATCATGCGTCTGTGAGTTTGATAAATCGTAAGCCACCTGTATCAGGAACCCGCCGTCCATGCCCCTTCTTCGGGCTATGAAGTCCACTTCGTAACCATCTTCAGTTTGCAGATATTCAATATCGAAGCCTTGCCTGCGAAGGTGCAGAAACACCAGGTTTTCCAATAGCATTCCGCGCCCGCTATCAGGTGACAGGGCAACCGCCCGGGCTAGGCCGGTATCAATGATATACAACTTGTCCGGGTTGACGCGCTGAACCTGCACGGAGTGCGTGTGTAAGGGAACCCTGAACACGAGGAAGGAATCAGCCAGATAATCCAGATAAATATAAAGGTCATTGCGGCTGCATTTCACGCCGAGTGTCTTAAGTGTGTTTGAAAACTTCGAGACGCTGAATTTTTGTCCCGGCGCGTTCATGATTGCCTTGATCATAAAACGCAGAGCCGTAACGTTTCCTATGCGATAACGCTCTACGATATCGCGGAATAAGACGGTGTCAATATATGATTGCAAGATCTCGTTACGTGTGTGGTTGTCGCACGACTGTACCTCGGGGAAGCCGCCGCCATCGAAGTAGTGAGCGATACCGTTGCGCAGTGATGCTTTGACTACTGCACTGAATGCGGAGGGAGGTGCTTGAACTAAATTGTGCCACTCTAGAAACTCGGCGAACGATAACGGGAAGACCTCGGTGGTGAGAGACCGGCCGCGGAAAGCGGTGGCGATCTCTTTGCTCAGCAGTTTAGCCGACGAGCCGGTCAGTATCAGGTGTATGTTTTCATGGTCCACAACCCGCCTAGCGAAGGACTCCCATCCCTCAATGCGCTGGATCTCATCGAGGATAAAGTAGCACTTACGACGTTTGT
>JAQVQN010000416.1 GCA_028701555.1 Kiritimatiellia bacterium
TACGCCTGGCACGACAAGCTTTTCGCGGCCTGGACAGAAAGAGAGCCGCAGGCATCTCCCGATGATATTCTAGGATGGTATACGGCGGGGACCGTGCGGCAGGAGACTGGGTTCGACGGCGATATAAGGTCGCTGTTTCCCGCCGCGCCGCAGTTCTGTGAGGATCTGGAGAGGATGTGGAGGCTATATAACGGACTGGCCCGCGCCAAGCGTTTGCAGGCTCCGCCGGTTCTCTCGCTGAAGAACCGCACGTACGGCTTTGATCTTGGCGGGGCGCAGTTGCCGATCCGTTTCTCGCCGCGTTACGAGGCTGCGAAAAAGACGGCTATTGGTCGGCCTTAGCCTCAGCAGGTTTTTCGTCCTTCGGACCCTTGCCTCGTCCTTGTACGGGGCCTTTACCCTGTCCTTTACCCTGTCCCTTGCCTTGGCCTATGCCTGTTCCGGCGTTCTGCCGATTGGCTCTGGCGCGTTCCCGGCCCATTTCGCGCATGCGGGTGCGGAAGGCCTCGGGGTCTTTTTCGCGAAGCTCCACGAGCTCCTTGTAGAGAGCCTCGTCCTTCTCCTTGATTTTTTCCAGCCGCTTCTCTGCCATGGCCTTTCGCTGCTCAGGCGTCATGGGGCCGCGGTTTGGGCGTTCGCGTTTGATTTGATTGGGTTTTCCGGCCTCGGCGGCCGGGGTTTGATCCTGCGCCACTCCGATAAGGGTGATGGCTGTGATCAGTGCACATGCTAACAGAATCGGACTCTTCATGTTTATCTCCTTTATCAGCCGCTATTGCGACTGTGATTCATATAAACGGCTTCCGCCTGAAAATATTGGCAAGTCATGACATAAGGGCTTGGGCCAGTTGTCGGCGCCGGTGGGCAATTTCGTTTTGGCGCCGGGATGCAGCGTCAGCGCCTGTGGGGCGCATGAGCAGAGACCGTTTGCGTCGAAAAAGGCCTATGGCGCGTTGGAGCCAAGCCAGCGGCAGACCGAGGCGGGTGCGGGCGCACGGATAATAGAGCAGCATGAACTGACGCGGCATGAAGACACGTCGCAGTAGCAGGCGCGCCTTGCCGAGAGCTGTCGCTGCCGTGAAGGTTAGCAGCGTAGACTCGCCTGCGCGGTCGCGGGCTTCCGGCAGGTTGCAGAGGGCTGTGACGACGACCTCGGCATCGCACGGGCGCATGTCACCGCAATAGGCTTTCAGTTGTCGGGGCAGGGGTATGTCAAACAAATTGGCGGTCATGTTCAGCAGGAAGGGTATGGCATGGCCGGTGCGCCAGCGCGCGGAGGCCTCGGCGAGCGATTCAGGAGAAAGTTCACAGCCGTATTTTTTCATGAGCAGGGCGATGTCCAGATAACCGCGCAGGGGTGAGGCGAAGAGGTGATGCAATATGTGTTGGGCTAGGTGCGCCAACTGATCCGCAGGCGGCAGGGCCTTGACCGGTACGCCGTGCCAGACGCTGTCGAAGGTGTTCTGCCAGACAGCAGCGATATTTGGGACCGGGTCGTCAGGCGTGAGGTCGGAAGTCACATGCCAGTGCAGTTCCAGTGGCATCGGAAGGTCGGGGTGACGGTAACGCTGATCATAGGCGAAGCGGTTGTGCAGAACGTTTTTATCGGCGGAAAAGCCGACTTGAGTCAACTCGCGGTGGGCAGCGTCAATATCCGCCGCGCGGATCAGCAGGTCGATGTCGCTCATCGTGCGCTGCGCTGGATCGTCGTAAACCGTGGTGCCGAGCCATGCGCCTTTCAGGATGATTATTTCGATATGGGCTTGGGCCAGCCGCGCAAGCGTCGGCTGCAGCGCTTGTCGGAGGAGATCGGTCCGCACGAGGTTACGCAGGAAAGCTTCGCGCCATGCGGCCAGCGGTGCTTCAGCAGCTTGCTGACTTGTGTCCCAGAAAAGTTTATGCGCGGTTATCCAGGGATAAAGGTAGGTGTCGACTCCATGTTTGCGCGCCTGGCAGAAGAGTGCCTGAGGGCTGTAGTATGATAATGAGCAACATTCCTGACTGCCTTTTAGCGCGCAGCGTAAAACAGTTATCAGAGCGCGGTAGTCGTTCGGCACTAGATGGTCGATGGCGGTCATTGGTTCGCTTGCCAGATGTCTTGCAGTCTGCGGATCGCATCATACGGTGCGGGGTCGAGGCACACCTCGCGCACGACCGCGAAGTTGATGGCGCCTGCCCGCAGGACTGTCGCGAGGTTGGAACGGTCGATGCCGCCGATGGCCACGGTAGTGAAGGGGGCCTGCCGGATGATCTGCCCGGCCAGTTCTGGGCCGAGGGTCGGGTCGGGTATATCTTTGGTCGGTGTGGCGAACACCGGGCCCACGCCGCAATAGTCCGGGTTGAGCGTCGCGGCCTGCTGCGCCTGTTCGGGGTTGTGCGTCGAGAGCCCGAGCAGTTTTAGGCTGGGGAACAGACGGCGGGCCTCGGGCAGTGGCATGTCGTTCTGGCCGAGATGCACTCCGTCCGCCGCGGACTCGACGGCAAGGGCGGGATCATCATTGACAATGAAACGGGTGTTGGAGCCGCGGGTAATGGCGCGCAGGTTTAGCGCCTTTGCCAAGATGCGGTCACGCTCCGCGTGCTTCATGCGCAACTGTACGTAGCTCAGGCCGGCTTTGACGGCGGCTTCAGCGCATTTTTCATAAGAGGTGGCTGGATTGGTGATCACCAGATAAAGACCAAAACGTTCTACAGGCATGATTTAATCTCCATGGGCGTCAATCATATCACGCGCTAGGCGGTTTTGACTAACGTGAAATGACTTAGACATAATGCCAGG
>JAQVQN010000417.1 GCA_028701555.1 Kiritimatiellia bacterium
TCGGTGGTGAACTACTGCCGCTTCCTTGGCGTGGATGCCGAAAGCGCTCTGGAGGCGGCCAACAAAAAGTTCGCGCGCCGCTTTAAGGCTGTCGAGCTGCGCGCCGCGCAAAAAGGCCAGCGCCTGACCGAGATGGATCTGGCTGGCATGGACGCGCTGTGGGATGAGGTCAAGGCCGCTGAAAAGCACCCTTAGGCTTGATTACAAAACCGTCATGAAGGATGCCTTGAAAAAGGCCCCCGAAAATGGCATCCTTGCCGTGATCTTTTGGCCGCTTGGTTTTAGTTTTTTTTAGGAGACGTATGGCTGATCGGGAGCAGGAGCAAAATAAGCCCAGACCGATGATTGACGCCGATGAGTGCAAAAGTTGCGGGCGCTGTATACACGCGTGCCCCAGCAAGTGCCTGCGCCTCTCAGATAAGCTCAACCGTCGTGGCTTGCGTCCGGCTGAATACACTGGCGCAGGTTGCACGGGCTGCGCTGTCTGTTTCTACAACTGCCCGGAACCTTACGTGATCACGATCGAGAAGCCCTGAACACACGTTTGGCGCGGACCCGCATATGGAGAGAGACCGGTAGACAATGACAAAATTCGTCAAGGGAAACGAAGCTGTGGTGATCGGCGCGCTTTATGCCGGTTGCGACGTTTATTTCGGCTATCCGATCACACCCGCCAGCGAGATCGCGCACGCTGCGGCAAAGTGGTTCCCCGCTGTCGGACGCGAATTCTTGCAGGCCGAGTGCGAGACAGCTTCAATCAACATGGTTTACGGTGCGGCGGCAGCGGGCGGCCTGGCCATGACCGCTACCTCCGGCCCCGGCATGAGCCTGATGCAGGAGGGCCTGTCTTACATGGCTGGCGCCGAATTGCCGGGTGTGATCGTAAACATCATGCGCGCCGGACCAGGACTGGGCAACGTCTATCCGGAACAGGGCGACTATAACCAGTCGGTCAAGGGCGGCGGGCACGGCAATTACAGTTGCGTAGTCCTGGCGCCGGCCAGCGTGCAGGAAATGTGCGACATGACCATGCGCGCCTTCGAGCTCTCTTTCAAGCACATGACTCCCGCGATCGTGCTGGCCGACGGTCTGCTGGGCCAGATGATGGAAACCCTGACCCTGCCCGAGCAAGAGCTGCCTAAACAGGAAACCAGCGCTTGGGCGGTACACGGTACAGCCGCAACCCGCCGGAACCTGATCACCTCCATTTACCTGGACGCCGCCACGCAGGAGGAACACAACCTGCGCCTGCAGGAGAAATACGCCGAAATGCGCGGGGACGCATGCCACGATGCCTATCTTTGCGACGACGCCGACCTGGTGCTGGTGGCCTACGGCATCTCCAGCCGCATCGCCAGAACCGCCGCCGACACCCTGCGCGAGGAGGGTGCCAAGGTCGGCGTGTTCCGCCCGCTAACGCTGAGCCCTTTTCCCGATCAGGCCTTATGCGACACCCTAAGCGGGCGCAAAATCATGGTGGTGGAACTCAGCGCCGGACAGTTTCGTGACGATGTCATCTTTCGCATGGCCAAAACCAGCGGACGCTGCTCTGCGGTCGCGCTATGCAATCACATGGGCGGGATCATCGTCACGGTCAACGAGGTCATAGAACAGGCCCGCGCCCTGCTGAAAAGTTAGTGTGAAATAATCAATGACACAAAAGAAAACAGTCGGCATGTACCAGTCTTTCGCCCGCAGCGGGCGTGAAACGCGCTCGACCCACTACTGCGCGGGCTGCGGTCACGGCATCATTCACAAACTGGTCGCCGAGGCCATGTATGAACTGGGCCTGCAGGACCGCGCGATCATGATCAGCCCGATCGGCTGTTCTGTTTTCGGCTATTACTATTGGGACTGCGCCAACCTCGGCGCCGCCCACGGACGCGCCCCCGCCGCAGGCACCGCCATCAACCGTCTGCGGCGCAACGCGGTGCTGGCCCTCTACCAAGGCGACGGAGACCTCGGCGCCATCGGCTTCAACCACACCTTTCAGGCCGCCAGCCGCGGCGAGCACATGGCGGTCTTTTTTGTCAACAACGCGACCTACGGCATGACCGGCGGGCAGATGGCCCCCACCACCCTGCCCGGCGCTAAAACAATGACCACGCCTTACGGACGCGACTCCCTGACGGACGGCTATCCCCTGCACGTCTGCGAGGTGCTCAACCAGCTTAAGGCTCCGGTATACATTGAGCGGGTCTCGGTGGCGGACACGCGCCGGATCATGCAGGCCCGGCGCGCGATACGCAAGGCTTTCGAAATCCAGCGCGACGGCAAGGGCTATGCCTTCATCGAATTCTTGTCGCCATGCCCAACGACACTGGGCTGCGATGCGGTGGCTTCCGCGCAGTTCTGCATCGACCAGATGGAGCGCGAATTCCCGCTCGGCTGCCTGCGCGACAACAGCGCCGTCGCCACGCCCCGCGCGCCACTGGCCAAGGCCGTGCCCGTCGACGAGTTCTTCAAAAATTCGGAGGAGTCCCAAGCGCCGGCGGAACAACCTGACCGCCGCATCGCGGAACTCCATCTTAAATTCGCCGGCTTCGGCGGTCAGGGCGTCCTGAGCCTAGGTGTTTGCGTGGCCGAGACTGCCCGGCTGGAAAGCCGTTTTACGACTTGGTTCCCGACCTACGGGCCTGAGCAGCGCGGCGGGTCTGCCGCGTGTTCGGTGATTATCTCCGGCACCCCGATCGGCTCGCCCGTCGTTGATTACCCGCATGTGCTGGTCTGCATGAACCAGCCGTCCTATGAGCGCTTCGTCGGCACGGTGCGCCCCGG
>JAQVQN010000035.1 GCA_028701555.1 Kiritimatiellia bacterium
ACAATGGCAAAGACGCAGATCCATCAGATAATCCATGCCGCCGTGGCCACCCGCATTTTTTGCCGCATCACCGCGATTAACCCAAAGCGGATGTGTGTGGCGGGCTTTCAGTTCCGTCAATTCGGCATCGCTCATCCATTGGTGCGCTTTTGGTTCGAGTGCAACCCGCAGCGGATAATCAGCCAAGATGCCCTTGGTGCCTGAAATCAAATTGATCCTGCTGTAAGGTCTGGGGCTGGTAATATCATGCTGCAGCATTATCGTGCGTCCGCGGTAAGTCCGTATCACCGAGGTATTAATGTCCCCCAGCTTGTAATCCAGCCGGCCTTTTGGGGTTTTCCCGCCAGCCTTCTCCGCAGCTAGGCTCAGGCCGAACTGTGCGCTGCTGACAGACGTTAAGTAATCTAACCTGTCACCGCGGTTGATGTCCATGTACTGGCAGACCGGTCCCAGCCCGTGTGTGGGATAGGGGTTGCCGGTATGTTGTTTTAGCCAGTTCAACCTCCAATGCCCCTCTTGGCCGGCAGCTTTCTCATCGTCCATCATTTTAAAGCGCAGGTCATGGATATAAGCGGCCTCGCCGTGTACCAGATCGCCCAGAATTCCTTTGCGGCAGAGCATCAGCGCTAGCATCTCATTTTCGCCGTAACAGCAGTTTTCCAGCATCATGCAGTGTCGGCGGGTTTCTTCGGCGGTGTCCACCAGTTGCCAGCACTGCTCGATGGTCATGGCGGCAGGAACCTCGACTGCAACGTGTTTTCCGCACTGCATGGCATAAACCGCCATTGGAGTGTGCCAAAGCCAAGGCGTGCAGATGTAAACCAGATCAACAGAGTCGGAATCGCAAAGCCTGCGCCACTCGTCAGGCGGGCCAAAATAAGTTGCGGGCGCGGTTCGGCCTGCATCTGACAGCCATTTCGCCTGTTTAGCGACGTACTCTTCTTGCAGGTCACAAAGCGCCGCAACAACAACACCGGGTATGATAGCAAGCCGATGGACAGCCTCTTCGCCACGCTGACCGACTCCGATGATTCCAACGCGCACCCGCTCGAGCGGATCGGCTTTGAATCCGGCCATGCTGCGGCTGCGCCTGTGTTGCAGTCCCTCGAAAGAGGCGCACCCCGTATATGTGCACAGGCCTGCCGCCCCTCCTGCCAACATCGCGCCTTCAAGAAAATGCCTGCGAGTGGTCATCATTAGCCAGGTCTCCTTTACACTGATTTTAATCTGTTGAAGCTACAACGTAATACGATTAAAATCAGTAGAAATATTATCACATTTAGGAACTGATTGGCTATTGATATGTGACCGCGAAATGGTTGGACCAGTGGGATTCGAACCCACGACCCCAACATTAAAAGTGTCGTGCTCTACCAACTGAGCTATGGTCCAATGCGGTCAAAATTTCGGGTCAGTTAAACAAATAATGTGCTCGGTGTCAATTACATGGTGCGATTGACATGCAGGGTTTTCGAAAAATCCCGTTGTTTTTTAGTTCGGTGGTTTCTGCACCTCCGTAAGAAACAAACAACCTGCTGTTAATTATCCGGCTCTGAAGGTGGAGTAGAGTGTCTGTAAACGTTCGATGGTTGCGGTCAGCTCTTGTTGTTTCTCACGCTGTTGTGCGACCACGGCGGCAGGCGCTTTGTCGACAAAGCCTGCATTGGACAGCTTGGCCTCGACACTCTTAAGAAACCCTATCGTCTTGTCCAGTTCGGCCTTGACCCGCGCGGCTTCGGTTTTGACATCCACCAGCCCTTCTAGCGGCAGGCATACGGTGCCGAGTTTGCAGAGGGTGCCGGGCATAGCCTGCTTGTCGCTGCAGTTGGTTCCGGTCACAATCACGATCTCTTCCGAGCGCAACTGCTGTTTTAACGTTTCGAGGTCGGCTTGCAACCGTTCGGCAGCAGCCACGTCAACGGACTGGATCACATATTTGACAAACAATGACGGCGCGATGTTGTAGTCGGAACGCAGGGCGCGGCCGGCTGTGACTAACTCGCGTTTGGCGTCGACATAGGCCGTGACTTCCGGGCTAAGTCCCCAAGTCGCGGCTTCAGTCGTGCTGAAAGGTTGGGGCCACAACACACGCATGATGGTCTCATCACTGGTTCCGTACCCCATCTGGTGCCACAGTTCTTCGGTCAGGAACGGCATGTAAGGGTGCAGCAGCTTTAAGGCTTTGGCGAAGACTCCGGTCATCAGCGCCAGCATTTGGCGACGACGGGCCTCGTCCGTGCCGTAGAGATCTTGTTTGGCGTACTCCAGGTGCCAGTCGCAGAAGTCGGTCCAAATGAAATCGTAGATCGCCAGCGCACCGTCCTGCAGGCGAAATTTTTCAAGATGTTCGGTGACTGTTTTGATCACTGCGTCGCAGCGGGCCAGCAGGTGGCGGTCGTCGTCGCGCAGGAGGGCCGCGTCCAGTTCAGGGGTGTCGTTTGCCAGCGCGTGCCAGTCAACGCCCTCAAGCTTCTCCATGTGCATCTTCATGAAACGCGCGGCATTCCAAACTTTGGTGGCGAAGTTACGTCCGATCTCGAATTTTTCCATGTTGACATAGACGTCCATGCCGGTGGAGGTGATCAGCATCAGGCTAAAGCGCAGAGAGTCGGCGCTGTATTTAGCGATGATGTCGAGAGGGTCGATGGAGTTGCCCAGGCTCTTGCTCATCTTGCGGCCTTTGTCGTCACGCACCGTGCCATGGATGTAGACATTGCGGAAGGGCACGTCGTCCATGAACTTGCAACCGGCCATGATCATGCGCGCGACCCAGAAAAAGATGATCTCCGGCGCGGTGGCGAGGTCATGCGTGGGATAATAAAAGCGTAGATCAGGGTTTTCCTTGGGCCAGCCGAAAGTACTGAAGGGCCAGAGCCATGATGAGAACCAAGTGTCTAGCACATCCTCGTCCTGGACGAAATCCGTCTTGCCGCAACTCGGGCATTTCTCCGGATTGGTTTTTGCGGCCCACTCGCGAGCGCAGGCATTGCAGGTGTATACCGGAATGCGGTGGCCCCACCATATCTGGCGTGAGATACACCAGTCGCGGATATTTTCCATCCACTCGAAGTAAGTCTTTTCCCAGCGTTGCGGCGTGAAACAGACCTTGCCGGAACGCACTGCCTCAATAGCTGGCGCAGCCAAGGGTTTCATGCGCACGAACCACTGTTTAGAGAGGCGCGGCTCGACCACGGTGTCGCAGCGGTAGCAGTGACCAACGGCATGCTGGTGGGGCTCGATCTTGACCATAAAACCGGCGGAAACCAGGTCTTCCACTACCTGTTTGCGGCATTCAAAACGGTCTAGCCCAACATATTTGCCAGCCAGTTCGTTCATGGTGCCGTCGCCGTTCATGACATCCATGACCGGCAAATTGTGACGCTGTCCGACCCAAAAGTCATTGGGGTCGTGGGCTGGTGTGATTTTGACCACGCCCGTTCCGAACTCGCGGTCGACATAATCGTCCGCCACCACGGGGATATCGCGGTTCATGAGTGGCAGCATCACGGTTTTGCCGATCAGCGACTGGTAACGCTCGTCCGCCGGGTTGACCGCCACGGCAGTGTCGCCCAGCATTGTTTCGGGGCGGGTTGTGGCCAGCACCAACTCGCCGCCGCCAGTGACAGGATAGCGGATATGCCAGAGGTGTCCGGCGGTTTCCTGATGTTCGCTCTCCTCGTCGGAAAGGGCGGTGTGGCAGCGCGGACACCAGTTGACGATGTAGTTGCCACGGTAGATCAGGCCCTCGTCGTAGAGGCGGCAGAAGACTTCTGACACGGACTCGCTCAGTCCTTCATCCATGGTGAAGCGCTCGCGCGACCAGTCGCAGCTCGCGCCGAGTTTGCGGAGTTGGCGCACGATCGTGCCGCCGTATTCTTTGCGCCATTCCCAGACTCGCTCCAAGAATTTTTCTCGCCCTATGTCGCGGCGATGCATGCCCTCTTTGCGCAGGGCCTTCTCAACGACGTTCTGAGTGGCTATGCCGGCGTGGTCTGTGCCCGGCATCCAGACCGTGTTGCGTCCCTGCATGCGGCGCCAGCGCACCAGCACATCTTGGATGGTGTTGTTAAGAGCGTGGCCCATGTGCAGGATGCCGGTCACATTTGGCGGAGGGATCACGACGCTGTAAGGTTCGCCGCCGTTTGCGGGTTCATCATGGAAATGACCATTTTGCTCCCACCATTGATACCACTTGTTTTCTATAGTCTGGGGATCGTAATGCTTGTCCATAAAGTCTCGATCTTTTTAAGATAAACCAAAGCAGGCTGTGTCGCCCGCAACTCAAGTTAATCGCCCGCCGTTTTTTGTCGTTGTTCTTGACCTTTACGGCACTAAGATGCCGGATAAAAAGTGTTATTTAATCAAAAAAAAGCCTCGCTGACAAACAAGGGCAGCACCTAGCAGCAAAAGGGAGCAAAATAAACTAAGTTGATACGCATCCGTTCTGCGGAAGAATTATCCTTTTTCGCTTGCAACCTGAGGTATTGGCGAGATAATAAGCAAAATGTTTCCTAAGTTCGATTGGTTGGATAGCGAGGCTGACGAGAAAAAGGCGTGGGATCTGGCGGCGGTCTTGAAGGTGCCGCCGCCGATCGCTCGGCTGCTTGTCGCGCGGGGTGTTGGGGAGCCCGATACTGCGGCGGCCTTCCTTTCGCCTGACCTTAAAACCCATATTACAGAGCCATTGGCTTTCCCTGGGGTGCGCGATGCTGTGGATCGGTTATGGTCGGCCATCCGCAGCAAGCGCGACATTCTAGTTTTCGGCGACTTTGATGCTGACGGCGTGGCGGCTGCGGCCATAATTTCGATCGCGTTACGACGCATGGGAGGCCAGGTTGAGGTGTTTCTGCCGGTGCGCGACATAGAGGGTTACGGCTTGAGTTTCGCGGCCATTGAGCGTTGCTTCGCAGAACGCGGGCGTGCGCCGTCACTGCTCCTTACAGTTGATTGCGGCGTCAGTTCCGTGGCCGAGGTCGCGCACCTTAAACAGCTTGGCGTGGAGGTGATAATTTCCGACCATCACGAACCTGGAGCGGAACTGCCCCGCGCTGATGTCATAGTCAATCCTAGGCTGGGCGCGTCACCGGGGGCTGAAGAACTATGCGGGGCAGGCGTGGCATTCAAGATCTCCCACGCGCTGGTCGAGGCCGGGCGGCGCAACGGTTGGTATTCTGGGGCGGCATTGGGAGGCGAGCTTTTGGTGCCGGCCGGGCTAGCTACGGTGGCCGATGTCGTTCCGCTGACTGGCGAGAATCGTGTTTTGGTGTGGAGCGCGATAAAACACTGGAGTCGGTTTGCCGGTCTAGGTTTGAGGGCTTTGCTGTCACGCGCCGCGCAGACCACCGTGACCGCGCCGGATGCCTATACCTTCGGCTATATCCTAGGGCCGCGCATCAACGCCGCCGGTCGCATGGCTTCGGCCATGGCGGCTTACGAGCTATTAACCACCCGTGATAAAGACCGTGCGACTGAGCTGGCAGCGCAGCTTGAGGGGCTCAACGGACGACGCAAAGGCATAGAGGATCGCATTCTCGTGGCGGCCTGCCGCCAGTGCGGTCTTGACAAGGCCGACGCTGCTTATGGCGATCCTGCCGTGGTGGTCGGCGGTAATGGCTCGCACGCGGGAGAGGAAGGGTGGCATCCCGGCGTCATCGGCATAGTCGCTTCGCGTCTCAGAGAGTTAACGGGGCGTCCGGCGGCGGTGGTGTCTTTCGACGCCGGTGGTTACGGGCGCGGTTCGGTTCGTGTGGGCGAGGGTTATCATGCCTTAGATGCGCTCAGTGCAGCGGGCGAGGCACTCGACCGTTTCGGAGGCCATGCCAGGGCAGCGGGGTTTGATGTCAAGCCGGGTGCTTTCGATCTTTTCAAACGGCTGTTTTACGATGCCTGTACCGCCCAGTCGGCTTCTGGCGGTCACCGGCTGGCGCTGACGGTTGACGGATGGCTGGAGACGGAAGACCTATCATACGATTTTTACCGCGAGCAGCAGCGCATGGCACCTTTTGGGCACGGAAACCCGACGCCGCGCTGGGGTGTGCGCGGGGTGGTTCTTACGGACGCCAAGCCCATGGGTAGCACGGGGGCGCACCTGCAGATGACTCTTAAGCGCAAGGGCAGACTGTTGCCGCGCGGGGTGTGGTTCCGCACCGGCTGCCCTGTTGAGAGACTGCGTGGTCATGGCGGTCTTTTCGATGTGGTGTTTGAACTGCGCGAAAACTGTTTCGGCGGTGCGGTCAATATCGAGATTAACGTGGTTGACATGGCACCGAGCAAGACCTGAAGTTTTCGTTGACAGGAACTTTACGGTCTGCGCCGGGCAAGTCCATCACGAAACGCGGCAGTGCAAGGCCGCCGAGGCGCACGGCCAGTTCACGTTCCATGCGACGGGCTTTAGCGAGCGGCACACGGAAGTGCGCTATGCCGCTGACAGGGTCGCACAAGAAAACGTAGTACGGCCTCACGCGGATACGCTGCAGTCCGGTGCATAGTTCAAAAAGCGCATCGGTAGAGTCGTTGACGCCTTTCAGAAGCACACTTTGGTTGGAGACCGGTATGCCGCTGTCTACCAGGCGCGCGCAGGCTGCGGCGGCTTCAGCGGTGATCTCGCGCACATGGTTGAACTGGGTGTTGACCCACACTTTGCGGGATTTGCCGAGGGCGACAGCCAGCTCGGGAGTTACGCGCATCGGCAATGTCACGGGTACGCGCGTGCCGATTCGCACCGCGTCGATTTGCGGCAGGTCGGCGAAGGCCTTGACAAGCGCTGCCACGCGCCGGTCGGAGAGCAGCAGCGGGTCGCCGCCGGAGATCAGCACTTCCCGGACTTCAGGGTGTGTGCGCACCCATTCGACTGCCGCAGCGAGCTGCGCGGGTGTGCGCACGACATCGGTGCCGCGCAGCAAATTCTTGCGTGTGCAGTGGCGGCAGGCCATGGCGCAGCGGTCATGTGCCATCACCAGTACGCGGTCGGGAAAACGGCGCTTTAGACCGTGGCAGCATGCGGCATCACACTGTTCACCGAAAGGATCCTCCGCTGTCCCTGGCTCAGCGAGCAGTTCCTGCGCCGAGGGCAAAGCCTGCAGATTTAGAGGGTCGCGCGGATTGGCTGGATCCAGCAGCGAAAAGGCATACGGGCTGATGACAACTGGATAGCGCAGATTGACTTGTGCACGGATATCTTCAGGCACACCGAAAGTCAAAAGGCCTGTATGGCACCCGGTCATAGCGTGGCGCAATTGCCAACGCCAATCGTTCCAGGCAGCATCGGCGCGCTGAAGAAGCGTGTGTTCAGAACGCGACATGGACTTTGGGCAGCGCCTTGCGGATGCGGTTTTTCTCGTCTTCTGGAACGGGGCAGCGGACAAGCGACAACACTTGCAGGCTTTTCCACCCGTCTAGGGTGGAGGGGAGTTTAGCGACCTGACATCCATCCAGATCGAGCTGCCGCAGTTTCGGCAGGCCGGTCAACCAGTCCGGAATCTCCGAAATAGGATTGTCGCTGAGGCAAATGTCCTCCAGCAGCGGTAGCGCTTTTAGGCACTCGGGAACCGCCGTTAGCTTGTTCTGGCGCAGATAGACACGTTGTAGGCTGGAGAGCGCGTTCAGTTCTGGCGGCAGCGAATCCAGCAGATTGCTGTTAAGCCTCAGCCATCGCAGCGATCCTAGGCGCGCGAGTTCGGCAGGCAGCGCGGACAGTTTGTTGTTGTCCAGATTGAGGTAGGTCAACGATGTCAATCCCGCGATTTCCGGCGGCAGTGACGCTATCGTGTTTTCCGCTAGATAAAGGTGTTGCAGCCATGCCAGTTTTAGAACTTCGTCTGGCACGAATTCAAGCCCGGTGGCGGCCAAGTCTAACCTTTGCAGAGCCTGCAGTTCCGGCAATACCGAGAACGATTTAAGTCCCTGTGCGCCTCGCAGGTCGAGGAAGGCCAATTTTGGCATGGCCGCCAGCTCGGGCGGCAGGGCTGCCAGCGTCTGCCCGGCCAGCACCAAGCGTTCCAAGTCGGCCGTTTTTTCAGCGGCCTCGGCCATCGAGCGGGCGGTCAGAGGGCGGTGCGGCGCCTGTCTGTTGTCAAAACACCCAGAAGAAATCAGCAAAACAGCTAAGGTCAGAGGACAACAGATTTTTTTCATGGTGGCTAATTGTTTTTGTTTGGTCATGTGTGTCTTTAAGTATGGAAAAATAAGGGGCTAACGTAAAGCTAGTACTTTGGCTAGCATTTTGGATTAAAGAGAAAAGGGACTAGTTTAAGTGCATTTGGACCGGTCAGACGTCGCAGAGTCGCACGGCCTGTCGCAAGGAGTCAGTGCCATTTTTTGGGGTGAACTCATGTGCAACGTAACCATTGAACTTACCCTGCTCGGTCAGCTTGGCTATGGTGCGCATGATGGCCGGATAAAAGAGTTCCTGGTCCTCGTCCAGATCCCTGCGGCCGGGGTTGCCCGCTGTGTGGAAGTGGTCGATGAATTCGATGTTTTCTGTAATGGTTCTGATGATGTCCCCCTCCATGATCTGCATGTGGTATATGTCATACAGCAATTTGAAATACGGTGAGGAGACTCGTTTGCAAAGTTCAACTCCCCAAGCGGTTTTGTCGCACATGTAGCCTGGGTGGTTCACTTTGCTGTTGAGCAGTTCCATACAGATAGTCACGTTGTGGTCGGCGGCAATCTTGACCGCCTCTTTCAGAACCGCAGCGCAGTTTTCCATGCCATCCGCATCGCTGAGCCCCTCACGGTCACCAGCCATAACGATGACGCGTTTCCAGCCGAATTTTGAAGCGGCGGGGATGTTGCTGCGGAACTCGTCGAGCCATTGTCCCTGCTTGGCCTTGTTGTTGATGCCGTCTTTGATGGTTCCGGCGCCGGGCACCATTGTTGCCGACAGTCCGTGGTCTTTGATTGCGGGCCAGTCGGCTTGTCCGACCAGATCGATGCCGACAATGCCCAGCGACTTAATTGTCCGGCAGAAATCCACGATCGGCATTTTGCCAAGTATTCCGCGTGTGCAGCACTGCTTGATGCGCCCCTTCAGTTTCGGGGGTTCCTCGCTCTGAGCGCCGATCTTTGTCGTGGCGGCCATGCCTAAAAGGCATAGCATGTCGCGTCTGTTGAGCTTAATCATGGTGTTTTCCAAGGATTGTGCCATTGTGATTACGTCAATCGGCCTACGAGGTCAAAAATTGAAGAGCCCCAGATGTCCTTACTGAAACCATTAAGATATTCGCGTATTGGCTTATGAAAGTCAACTTCCAGTGTCAAAATCAGAATTCACTTTTGGCATATAAAATGAATGCCGGTATTGACATACAGGCCAAGTGATGGTTTAATTCCGCCGTCTTTTGGGCTTTTAGCGGCCTTGTGGGGGTATAGCTCAGTTGGTAGAGCGCTTGAATGGCATTCAAGAGGTCAGGAGTTCGAACCTCCTTACCTCCACCACTTTAGAGGCTGACATGAATATAATTAATATTTTGCGTAAACTGGGCATTATTCGTTACGGGGCTGAGTCTGCCGTCTACCGCAATGCCAAAGAACGACCTCTCAGCCTGCAGCAGGAAGGCGTGTTCAACTCGGAAAAAGACGTGATCAATTCTGCCCCGTCATCCGGCCAGGCAAAGGCAGTCAAGTAATTTGTGAATGTGAAATCAGGGTATCGAAATCAGGAGCCGTAAATGAAGCGTTACACCAAAGATCACGAGTGGATACGGGTTGAGGGTGACAAGGCCTTTGTTGGAATCAGTGTTTTTGCCCAGAATTCGCTCGGTGACATCACTTTTGTGGATCTGCCGAAAGTTGGCACTAAAATCAATAAAGGCGACTCGCTTTTGGTCATCGAGTCGGTCAAGGCAGCAAGCGACGTTTACGCTCCGGCAGGCGGCACGGTAGACGCGGTTAACACGGCTTTGTCAACCGCGCCGGAAACTGTGAACGCATCTGCCGAAAAAGAGGGCTGGTTGTGTGTGCTTAAAAACGTGGTCATGTCTGATCTCGACGACCTGATGGATGAGGCTCGATACGCGGAATTCGTAAATAATCAGGGGTAACAGCATGCCCTTTGTTCCGCATACCGATAAAGAGCGCTCTGCAATGTTGGACGCGATCGGTGTCAGTTCGCTGGATGAGCTTTTCGCCGAGATACCGGCGCCTTTGCGTGTGCAGGCCTTGAATATTGCGCAAGGACTGAGCGAGCAAGAAGTGTATGATCGCCTTCATGAAATGTCGCACCGCAACACGCATTCCTTGGTAAGCTTTCTGGGGGGCGGTTTTTACGAGCACAGCATTCCGGCTGCAGTTGACAGCCTGACCTCGCGCGGCGAATTCTTTACGGCTTACACACCTTACCAGCCGGAGGTTTCGCAAGGCACCCTGCAGGCGATCTTCGAGTACCAGTCCATGATTTGTCGCCTGACCGGACTTGATGTCGCCAATGCTTCAATGTATGACGGTGGCACAGCCTTGGCAGAGGCGGTCATGATGGCCGTGAATGCGACCGGACGCGGCAAGGTGGTTGTGTCGAGTGATATCAACCCCATCTACCGTCTGATGATACGCAGCTATACGGCGAACTTGGGCATTCAACTGGTGGAACTGCCTTCGACGCCGGCAACCGCGCTTGACCGTGGGGCAGTTGCCGCCGCGCTTGACAACAGTGTGGCTGCAATGATAGTGCAGAACCCGAATTTTTTCGGCACGGTTGATGATTTCAGCGACATAGCCAAGGCAGCTCATGAAAAAGGCGCATTGCTGATTGCGTCGGTCTATCCGATCTCGTTAGGTCTACTTAAGAGACCGGGCGACATGGGGGTCGACATTGTTACCGGCGAAGGTCAGAGTCTGGGTTTGCCGTTGTCTTTCGGCGGGCCTTATCTGGGGTTCTTTGCGGTGCGTCAGGAGTTGGTACGCAAGATGCCGGGACGGGTCGTGGGAGAGACCGTTGATCGCCGCGGTAAGCGCTGTTTCGTGTTGACACTTCAGGCGCGCGAGCAGCATATACGGCGTGAGAAGGCCACCTCCAACATCTGCACCAACGAGGCGCTTTGCGCTTTGCGCGCCACAATTTATCTCTCGCTTCTGGGTAAGCAAGGGCTGCGCGAACTGGCCCAAAACTGTGTGCGCAAGGCGGAATACGCCAAGCAACGTCTCGCACAAATCACGGGTGTGCGTGTGCGTAATC
>JAQVQN010000418.1 GCA_028701555.1 Kiritimatiellia bacterium
GGGGCGAAGACCCGCGTGACGCCTGGGTGCTGCCGCCAGGCAAGACATGGAGCCATCTTCCGGCCGCTCCCGTTATCGGCGTCAGCAGTGAGCGGCGCGAGGCTTGCGCGAAAACGCGCTTCCCTAACGCATCTTTACTTCCGATCCGCGGCACGATCCAATCGCGACTGGAGCAGCTCGACGCCGGACACTATGATGCCATCCTCATGGCCGGAGCGGCGCTCAGCCGGCTCGGCCTTGAAGGTCGCGTAACAGAATGGGTGCCGCTTTCAGAACTGCCGGTGCCCGCCGGTCAGGGACGGCTGGCCGTGACCTTCCGACTGAATGATCCGGTCTGGACGCGGATACGCGCCTGTTTTGTCAAAGCCGTGCGTTTTGTCGGTGCTGGCGTGGGCTCTGCTGACTATTGTACCTGGGGCGGAATCAAGACCTTGCGCAGTGCGGAAGTTTGCCTGTATGACGTGCTGATGGACGACCACTTGCTGACCTTCCTGCCTGAAAGCGCTGAAAGAATTTTTGTGGGAAAACGCTGCGGCGAACATGCCCTTCGACAGCCGGACATCACCACGCTGATCGCGGATTTCGCCAGACAAGGCCGGCGGGTGGTGCGCCTGAAAGGCGGTGACCCAGGCTTGTTCGGGCGGCTGGCCGAAGAGACTGACGAGCTGGATCGGCTCTCGCTGCCTTACCATGTGCTGGCGGGGGTCAGTGCCTTGACCGTGGCCACCACCGCGACCGGCATGCTGCTGACCCGGCGCGGAGTCTCGCGCGGTTTCACGGCCTTGACACCGCGCGCCGAGGGCGGGGCCGTTTCAGGTGTCGCGTGGCCGGTCAGGCAGAAATTGCCGCTGGTGCTCTTCATGTCCGTGAAAGTGGCCGGAGATATGGCCAACGAGTTGCTGGAGGAAGGCTGGGATGCCGACACGCCAGCCGCGATCGTCTTCAACGCTGGCGCGGATGACGAGACGGTCTGCCGCACCACCTTATCAGCCTTATGCAAAGGCTCCGCAAGGCTGCCGCCGACCGATGCCCCTGGTCTGCTGATAATCGGTTCGGCCGCTGCCGCAGGTTTCCGCCGCGACAGCGGCGCGTTGCGCGGTTGCCGGGTGCTGCTGACCTGCAGCGCGGCCCTGCTGGAAAAAGCCGTGCTGGCCGTGACCGATTGCGGCGGCATCCCGCTGCCGCGACCGCTGATCCGCCTGACCCCTTGCGACTCAGCGCTCAAGGCGGTCTGTAACATCGCGGATTACGGCTGGCTGACTCTGACCTCGCCGTCGGCGGTCCACATCTTCATGGATATGGTCCGGCAAGCAGGCGTGGATGTTAGGTGCCTGCCGCGCTTGATGGCCTGCGGTCCGGGCAGTGTCGCCGCATTCCAAGAGCACGGGCTCACGCCGGAACTTACCCCGCCGATGGACTACAGCGCCCATGGTCTGGCCGAAATTTTAAGCGGACGGGATTTCACCGGCCAGCGTGTCTTGCGCCTGCGCTCGGGGAAAGCCGGTTCTTTGCTGGCCGATGTCATGCGGCAGCAAGGCGCTACGGTTGACGATCTGATCCTGTATCGTAACGAAGCGATTACATACGATAGCTTCCCGGAATACGACGCTGTTTTCTTCGCCAGCGCCTCGGCCGTTGAGGCGTTCATGGCTCAACGCCCGGCGGGTGAGCTTGACAATAAAATGGTTGTCGCGATCGGCAAGCCCACAACAGCGGCGCTGGCCGCAGGAGGACGATCGCCTGACACAGTGGCCGCGGCTGCGACGGTTGAGGATGCCATTATGGCTCTTGCGCGGCTGGCGGCGTTCCGGTAAGATTTATGGCGCTTGCAAACATTTGCGAGCTTAAGGTGGCAGGGTAAGGTTTCAGTGTTGCCGCGAAAAGCGGTGCCGCAACCCGCGCAGAGCGCGGTTTTTGTCACCGCACTCCAAAAGTTTGCATAATAGTTCGCTGATACTATCAACGAAAGGATGAGCCATGTTTTTTGATCCGCTTTACATCATGATGCTGCTGCCTGCTATCATCCTGGCCGGCATAGCGTCGCTGCTGGTGAAGACCACCTTCAACCGCTATTCGCGCGTGCGCGCCTATTCCGGCATGACCGGAGCGCAGGCAGCGGAACGGATGATGCGCGCAAACGGCGTGTTCGATGTTGCGGTCGAAGAAACCAACGGCTTCCTTTCCGATCACTATGATCCCGCGCACAAGGTGTTGCGTCTGTCGCCGGATGTGTACCGCTCGAACTCGCTGGCCGCGATCGGCGTAGCCTGCCATGAGGCTGGGCACGCGCTGCAGCACGCCACCCAGTATGCGCCGCTGACCCTGCGATCAATGTTGGTGCCGGTCACTGGTTTTAGCAGTTCCTTTGCTTTCTACGTGTTCTTCGCCGGCATGTTTTTCCGGATGCAGCCGCTGCTTTATGCCGGATGCATCATGTTCGCGGCGGCCTTTGTTTTCGCCCTGGTCACACTGCCGGTGGAGTGGGACGCCAGCGCACGCGCCAAACAGCACATGGTCGTGTCCGGCATTGTCTCGCCCGGGCAGGAGGCCGAGGCCGGGCGTGTGCTCAATGCTGCGTTCCTGACTTATGTGGCTGCGGCAGTCAGCTCGCTGCTGACCCTGCTGTACTACCTGATGCGGGCGGGCATTATCGGCGGCCGCAGACGCGATTAAGAACAAAAACAGTTTTTTTGTGGGTCTTTGGTCCTGAGTCCTGGGTCCGCAATTCTAACATCCAAAAGGAGAAAGACTGACTTATGAGCAAGAAGAC
>JAQVQN010000419.1 GCA_028701555.1 Kiritimatiellia bacterium
TGGCGGTGCTGGCCTTGTATTACTTCTATCTGGCTGCGGTGGGCTTCATGCCTGCCAGCAACATTGCGCGTGAGGGTTCGATAACGGCAGGCGACCGCGAGGCCTGGCAGGCGCGGCTGGAGCAGGCGCGCCGTGAGGGCAAGCCCTTGTTCGTGGACTTCTGGGCCACTTGGTGCAAGAACTGTACTGTGATGGAGCGCACGACTTTCGCGGATGAACGCGTCAAGAAACGTCTTGAAGATTTTATAGTGGTCAAAGTACAGGCTGAAAAACCCAGTGAAAGTCCGGCCAAAGAAATGCTGCGCGGGTTTGGTGTTCGCGGTCTGCCCGGCTTCGTAGTTTTGCGAGCCGAATAAAAAGGTTTTTGACTTGCTTTGGCCTCTAAAAAACTATAGTTTACTTCGCCAACTTTCCCGCCCGTCATGCTCGGTGCATGCCGCCGGGTGTGGAAGTTGATTTAACGACAAGCATGGAGAATATGATATGGCCTGTAAAAAAACCGCCAAGGTTGCCGACAAGGCAGTGAAAAAGAACGTCAAGGTTAAGAACCAGTTGCCCACAAAGAACGCCCGATTGATAGCGTGGGTCAACGAGATTAAGAAGCTTTGCCAACCCAAGAACGTGGTTTGGTGCGACGGGTCTAAGAAACAGTATCAAGAAACATGTGACCTGATGGTAAAGTCCGGGGCATTCGTCAAACTTAATCCTAAGAAGCGCCCGGGCTGTTATCTGGTGCGTTCGCACTGGTCGGATGTGGCACGCGTGGAAGACCGCACTTACATCGCGGCCAAGACCCGTGAGGCGGCCGGCCCCAACAACAACTGGATTGAGCCGGACGGCCTTAAAGAGACGATGCGTAATTTGTACAAGGGGTGCATGAAGGGACGCACTCTGTACGTGATTCCGTTCTCGATGGGGCCGCTGGGAGCGCCTGTGGCCAAGATCGGCATCGAGATCACGGACTCGCCCTACGTTGTGGTCAACATGATGATCATGACGCGCGTGGGCAACAAGGTTTTGAAGGAGCTTGGCGAGCACGGCGAATTCATCCCGTGCCTGCATTCGGTGGGCGCACCGCTCAAGCCTGGTCAGAAAGACGTCATGTGGCCGTGCGCGCCGCTGGAGAAGAAATACATCGCCCATTTCCCGGAAGACGGCGCGATCTGGTCTTTCGGTTCGGGGTACGGTGGCAACGCGCTGCTCGGCAAGAAGTGTCTGGCGCTGCGCATAGCTTCATATCTGGCCAAGCAAGAGGGCTGGATGGCCGAGCATATGCTGATCCTGAAACTGACCTCGCCGGAGAAGAAGAGCTACTACGTTTGCGCCGCTTTCCCGAGCGCCTGCGGCAAGACCAATCTCGCGATGATGGAGCCTACGCTGCCGGGCTGGACGGTAGAGACGCTGGGTGACGATATCGCCTGGCTGCGGATCGGTGAGGACGGGCGTCTGTACGCCATCAATCCCGAATACGGTTTCTTCGGCGTGGCACCGGGAACTTCGTACGCCAGCAACCCCAACGCGATGCGTTCGATCAAGAAGAACACGATCTTCACGAATTGCGCCCTGACCGACGACGGCGACATCTGGTGGGAGGAGATGGACGGCGAGCCGCCCGCACACGCGATCGACTGGAAAGGCAACGACTGGACGCCGGACATGCGTGACAAGGACGGCAAGAAGATCAAAGCCGCGCATCCCAACGCGCGTTTCACGGCACCTGCATCGCAGTGTCCTGTGATCGCCAAAGAGTGGGAAGATCCGGCCGGAGTACCGATCGACGCCTTCCTGTTCGGCGGTCGCCGTCCGCACACGATCCCGCTGGTCAACGAGGCATTCGACTGGACGCACGGCGTGTTCATGGGTTCGGCGGCTGGTTCAGAGACAACGGCTGCCAATCTGGGCGCGGTCGGCGTGGTGCGGCGCGATCCGATGGCCATGCTGCCTTTCTGCGGATACAACATGGGCGATTATTTGACCCATTGGCTGAGCATGGGATTGCGCACAGACCCGAAAAAACTTCCCAAGGTTTTCTTTGTGAACTGGTTCCGCAAGACGGATGACGGCAAATGGCTCTGGCCGGGATTTGGCGAGAACAGCCGTGTGCTGAAGTGGATCTGCGAGCGCATTGAAGGCACAGCCAAATTCAAGGAGACCCCGATCGGTTACATGCCGACAGAAAGCGCGATCGACCTGAACGGTTGCGATGTCTCCAAGCAGGACATGAAGGAACTGCTCTCGGTCGATCTCGAAGGTTGGAAGAAGGAGCTTGAAGGCGTGTTTGAATCCTGGAAGCCTTTTGGCAACCGGATGCCTTACGCGCTCAAGGCCAAACTGGCTGAGATACAGGCGCGGCTGGAGTCAGCGAAGTAATATCTGGTTTTAACTGATTACTGCGAGTGCCGCTGATGTCATGTCAGCGGCATTTTTTTATGTCAAAAGATGCCGGCGACGCTGTCACGGGCATGCGCTTCAAGCCATGCGGTTAGATTCTGCGCTGTAGCATAGTCAAGCCCCTGCAAGGTCTTAATGTAATTATCGCAAGGCAGTTTGTCTATAAGTGCGGCAACCGCTTCAGGCGCGGGACTTAGCGCGTTCTCGCGCATGCGGGTCTCCAGCGAAGCTTTAATTTGCGGCCAGCTCTCGACAAACGCCTGTTGCTCCGATGCGGCTGAAGCTTCCTTTTGCAGATAGAGAGAGAGAGCGACCTTGTCGGCCAGCTCGGCCAGCCGCGTGATGCGTTCGGCTAAGATCTCGGCAAGGCGCTGCCGCG
>JAQVQN010000036.1 GCA_028701555.1 Kiritimatiellia bacterium
CCGCCGACACATGGAACGACGGTTTCGCGGGCGGCGGCGGCCTGATGTACGCTCTCAAGCAGGAGGAGCAGCCGCTCGACAAGAATTTCCGAGTGCTTGAACTGGACGACGAAGAGGATTTCCTGCGGCATTCCGACTACATACCCAAAGAAGGCAAGAACGCAAAGTTAATCTTCAAGAACGGCACGGACGACTGGTTTGTGAAAGAGTACAAGGACAAAGGCCCGGGCGTGCAGCGGCAATACAAGCGCGGGCATCCGATCCTGGTGGCGGAGTGGGACTACAAGAGCACCAAATGGGTGCAAACCAAGAAGGGTTGTGTCAAGATCGGCCAGATCGAGGACAAAGAGCCGCTGAAGGGTCCGGTCAAGGGCGACGACAACGAGATCTACGACGAAAAATACTACATCACAGAGAACGCCCAGCCGCAGGTGCTGCGTGAGGAGTTCTTCGCCAAGGGCGGCAGCTTGGTGGTGGGTCTGACGCGCCGCATGAACAATCCTTTCAAGTTCCTGTTCCCGGGGCAGAGCGAAGGCGTGATGAAACCTTTCACGCTGGACGGTGGCGAACGTTACATGTGGACGGTGTCGGCGGCGATCGCGGGGTATAATCCCAAGCCGCGCGAGGATCCCAAGGGCCGCTACGAGGTGACTTACGAGGACAACAGCAATGACAAGCTCTGGAACCTGAAGACCAGCGACTGGGATGCGTTGCTGATGCCGCTGCACCGCGCCTGGGCGCAGGGTAAGCAGGGCCGGAAACTGGAAGGCGAGACCGCCGGGCAAATTCTGGACGAGATAAAGGGCGGATCGTGGAAGGCGCTCTACGGAGGGGGCGGTGCGCTGGGAGCGCAGGGAGCTCCAAAACTGATGGGCGGCGGCGAGGTTTCTTACGGCGGCGCCGAGGCATGGGTGTTGCATTAGCAAGCCAACCGCTCGGAGTTACAGAGTAAAACGAGAGTGTAACTGGAACGCTCAACGTTCAAGTTATAAGGTATGGTAGGGACGGTTCCCCGAACCGTCCGCAGACCGTTCGGGGAACGGGCCCTACCTGGAAAGGCGGAAGGAAGGTGAAGTATGTTAAAAAGAATCTGTGCGGGCGCCGTGATGGCGGTGCTTGTGGTGTGTGGTCTACGCATGGCGTCGGCCGCTGAGGAAACAGCGCAATTACCGTTGGCGGTGCGAAGGATGATGGTCGATTACGACAAAGGGCTGGAACTGCTGGAGAAAGAGCGTTATATCGATGCTCTGGCGGCTTTCCGCAGGGTGCTGGCTGCTGCGGAAACTGTTAAGGAGCAAGATGCACTGGTGCTGGTATCGACCGCTGCCAACAATGCGGGCAACATCCTGCTCATGCAGGGCAAGCTCGAGGAGGCCGAGGCCAGTTACCGACAGGCGCTGAAGGCTGATCCCAGGCATGCGATGGCGATGAACAACCTCGGGGCCGCATTGCTCAAGCAGGGGAAGATCAGCGATGCCATTTCCGCCTTCTCCGAGGCGGTCAAGATCGACCCTCAGAACGGCATGGCGCTGAACAATCTAGCCTCGCTGCTGTTGCGCGCCGGCGAGCTGGAGCGCGCCGCCAAAACTCTGTCCGCCTCGCTCAAGTTAAATCCCAAGAACGAGCAGACCTGGCAGATGATGGCGCAGCTATACCACATGTCAGGGCAACCGGAGAAACAGGCCGGCCTCTGGCCGTTGCTGGTCAAGACCACCGACGGCTCGGCGGAGGAGCGGCTGCGCCTCGGCACATGGTATCTGCACGCTGAGATTTACGCGCAGGCGGAGACGGTGTTCCGCGAGCTGCTGGCCGAGCGGCCGGGCTGGCCTGAAGCGCGGCTGCAACTGGCGCGCGCGCGCTCCATGCAGGGGCATGACGCGGAGGCGCTGAAAGAGCTGCGAGAGCTGGTTCCGCTGCTACCTCAGGAACCGGGCGTGCGGACCGATCTTGCGGTTCTGCTGCTACGCGCCGGCGAGAAGGAAGAGGCTGGAGTTCTGGCGCTACAGGCGGTCAAAGCGTTTCCCAAGGACGCCAAGGGATGGTTTGTGCTGGGGCGCACTCAAGAGCGGAAAGGCGAGACTCTTGAGGCGGAAAAAAGTTATGTCGAGGCGGTCAAGCACGATAGCAGCATGGTCGGCGCCTGGACCAATCTGGGAATACTGGCGGCGAAACGCGGCGACGAGAAGACGGCGTTGACCTGCTACGTCTCGGCGGTGCAAGCTGATCCCTTTGACACCGAGGCTCAGTACAACCTTGGGCGGGCGCTGGTAATCAGCAAGCAGGATCACGAGCGCGGCGTGCGGCTGCTGTTCAGCGCGGCGAAGGGCGGCGGCGAAGCTGCCGAACGCGCCAAGAAATTCATTGCCGATCTGGAAACGATCGCAAAAGATGGTGATCCGGGATGGAAAGCGGCTGACAAGCGTCTGTAAGAAAGGCGGTAGGCCATGAAAACCAGAATCAGCAAAACTTTGAAAAGTTGCATTAGGCTGTCGGGGATCAACCTGTTCGCCATAATGTTGTTTGCGGCGGCCGTGAGCGGAATAGCGCAGACCAAGTCAAGCTCAAGCACCACCACCACGACCACACAGGATCAGGGCGGCGGCCAGACCACGACCACCAAGAGCTCCAGCAGCAGCCAGTCTTATGACGGCGGGACCGCCACGCGCAACGCGCAGGGCGGCACCTTCACCGCCAAGAACGAGGCCTCCAGCAGCTCGAGCACCTCTACCTCATACAGCAATGCCGGCGACAAAGAGATGGGCGGCGGCGAGCTGAAGGACGGGCAGACCGTCTGGGAAGGCGGGGCGGAAGGCGAGAAAGGCTTCAAGGTCGGCAACGATAACGCCAACGTAAGCGGCAAGGTCAAGGCTGGCGTCACCGGCAAGGCGCAGATGGGCAGCAACGGCGTCGAGGCCGAATTCGAGGCCGGGATCGAGGCGGAACTCAAGGCGCTGGCGAATTTTCAGGCGGGGAACGAGAATTTCGGTGCCGGCGTTGATGCCGAGGCCAAGATCCAGGCGATCATCAAGGCCCAGGCCAAGATCGGCGCGTACATTGACGAGAAAGGGATCACGATCGGGTTCGACGCCAAGGCCGAAGCCATGGTCAGCGCCGAGGCCTCGTTGAACATGAACCTGACACTTTTCGGAGCCAAGGCCTCGGTGAAAGTCACGGCCAAGGCTCAAGCCGGAGCCTCGGCCAGTGCCACGGCTATGGTTACGATCGGCTTTGACGGCAAGGTTCATATCAAGGCGGGCATGGGGGCCACGGTGGGCCTAGGCGCGGGCATGTACTTCGACGCCGAGCTTGACACCGAGCAGTTGATGAAAAACCTGGGGTTTAAAAGCCTGGATGAGCTGATCGCCTGGAGCACCGACATGGCCAACAATCCCGACAAGCTGGCCAGCTACATAGCTACAGAAGCTGCGCCCAAGATTGCTGTGGGTGCGGCCAAGGGGCTGGCAGAGGGGGTAAAGAATGTCGTTGAAGATGGTTTAGATAGTCTGTTCGGCGGCGGAGGCAAGGGCAAGGGCGGCGGCGCTGATGGCGAGGAAGAAGAGGAGGGCGACCCGGCCATGAAGGGCATCGGCGGCGGAGGCAAGATGCCGGGCGCGGGCGCGGGCACAGACAAAGAGTATGAGCGTGAAAAGAAGTACAACACATGGAGCAAGTAGCGGCAGAATTTGCTTGCCGTGACCGGTGTTTCGGGAGTATTATTTTATCAATGGCGGCGGGAGCCGAAAATGTTGAGTGTTCGGTTAACAGACAACGGTAAAGCGGATCGCAGGTCTAGTGCTGGCGCAGTACTGATGGAGACGGTGATAGTTATACCGTTATTCATGGTAATGCTCGGCGGTATTTTCTGGATCGGCGAGTTGACCATGGCGCGACAGAAGCTGTTGCTCGCGGACCGTTATCTGGCGTGGAACAAAGGTATGCGGCATGACGATCGCGGCCAGATCGACGCAGGCACTGTGGGCCGGCTGTTTTTCGCGGACAAGAGCGGGGCGGTCGCGCCGGGGCATACGCCGAATGTTTTGTTTGCCGATATAACGAAGCAGTACGACTGGAGCCATGCAGCAGCAGGTCAGGCCAGCGCCAAGGTCAAGATGCCGGATTGGGTTTATGCCATGATCAACTCCGCCAGAGTAGTGTACAAGCGTGGCGGAGCCATGAACAAGTCCGCTGAGGTGCGCGGGCGCGAGCGTGAAGGACAGAGGCATCAGGTGGTAATGCGCACGAAAGCCGAGGCGGACAAGGGCTATATCAGAAACCGCTACGGCGTGGACGAGTCGGCCGCTGTGACCAAGCAGTGGAAAGAGATCACCGATGAGAAGTGGCCTTATGAATAGAGTTTGCGTCCTGATCTGCGGTGCGGCCGTTTTTTGCATGAACGGCGCGGCTGCGGAGAGTGAGCCTGCGCAGGTTTGGCGAGTGGTGGCTATGCGCTCGGCCGCGACGGCGGATGCGGCGGTGCCGTTGCCGCCTTTGGCAGCGGTGACATCCACGGACACGGGCGGTCAGACCTGGCAGCAGAGCGGCGAGATCGGCGGTTCGCTGGAGGCGGCCTTGAAGGAGTTTGCGGTGGCACTGGGAGCGGCTGGCTGGGGTTTGGACAAGACGATCATGCTGGGCAGGCTGTCCTCGCGTTCCGGGCTAACGGTCTGGAACAGGGGGCGGCAGAGAGTGCTGTTGATGCTGTGGGAAAAAGAGGCTGGCACATGCGGCTTCGCTTGGGGCAGGGAATAGAGGAGAGGCTAAATGAAACGCCGAACGCCGAACATCGAACAATTAACTCTGAAGTTATTGGTAGGGACGCCTCCCCGAGGCGTCCGCGGAGGTTTCAGGGAAATTGCCCTGCCTTTTTCAACACGGCTTTAGTGTGACAAAATGGCTAAGTTATAGGTAATATGAAAAGGAAAAACGGATGAAGAATTTCATTCCTCTGGTGTTGGCGGTGCTGTTGGGTTTGTCGGCGGTGCTGGCGGTGGGCAGGCTTTTGCAGTCGCGCAAGCAGGCTGTGGAGCGCACCACGTCGGTCGTGGCGGTGGCGCGCGATGTGACGGCCGGCGAGGTGCTGACATCTGATTCTGTGATGGAGAAGAGGGTGCCGGTGTCGGCGCGGCCGGCACAGGCGATCTTCTGGTCGCGATCTGAGATGGTGGTGGGGCAGAAGGCGTTGCGCTCCATCGCACAGGGCGACTATCTCATGCTGTCGGACGTGGGGCTGTCGCGCAGCATGGCTGATATCGTGGGCGAGGGCGAGTGGGCTGTATCGCTGACCGTGCCAGCGGGCGGTATCGCGCGCATCGTGCAGCCCGGCGACGAGGTGGCGGTGATCGGCACCTTCAAGATCAAGAGTCAGGTGCAGACCGCTGATCTGGCGGCGGCACCGGAAGAGATCGCGCGTGAAGCCACCATGGTGCTGTTCCCGAGGGTGCGAGTGCTGGATGTCGGCACGCTCTCAAGCGGTGGCGAGGCCACGGCAGGCGAGCTGGTGCTGGCTCTGCCGCCGCAGCAGGCGCAGGTGTTGGTGGCGGCGCAGGCCAAGGCGCGCCTGACACTCGCGTTGCGGCGGCCGGGTGACGAGGCCGCGATCAACCGGCTGGACACGGGCATGGTGGACGAAACCACCTTCGACAAGCTTTTGCAGGGATTGAAAGCGGTTGTGATGCCGCCGGTGCCGGGGGTCGTGACTGCCGCACCTGCAACGAAATGACGGGGAAGTTCTAAAGTTCTAAAGTTTTAAAGTTCTGAAGTTCTGAAGTTCGGGAATTCAAAACAGGCGGCGGTTTCGGCAACGGACGATCCTGTCGCCACAAGTCGGAAAACGGAGGTAAAAGATGAAAATGAAGAGAACGGCGATTAAGTGGGCGGGGCGGGTTTCCGCCGTGATGCTGGCGGCAGCCATGCTGCTGACGGCTGGACGTCTGACAGTCTGGGCGGCTGACACCGAGCAGGTGACGGTCAGTATCGGCAAGATGGAACTGCTCAACATACCGTTCCCCGTTTTGGGGTTCCGCATCGCGGATCAGTCCATCGCGCGGGTCGAGACGGTCGGGCCGCAGCAGTTGCGTGTGGTAGGCGTTAAAGTCGGCACCACCGACTTGCAGGTAACCGGAGAAGGTAACGTATCGGCATTGTTTACGGTCACTGTGGCGGAAAACATCAATGCGGTCTTGGCTGCGGTCAAGCGTGATCTCGATGCCGTGCCCGAGGTGGATGTCTCGATCAATCTTGGACGGGTGGTGCTGAAAGGCGAGGTCAGCAGCATCGACAACTGGAAATATCTGCAAAGGGTGGTCGAGCTATACAAGGGTTCTATCGCCAACCTGACAACTTTCAGGCCCGCGCCGGAAGTCATGCTGGCGCTGAAGGCGGCTTTCGAAAAAGCCGGGCTGAAGGTGCAGGAGCAGGAGAGCGGCAAACCTGAGCCGGGAAGCATCGCGCTGAGGTTCAGCGGCAACAACATCTTCGTGAACGGCTCGCTCTACAGCCAGAAGGACAAAGACCGCATTGTTCAGATTATCGGTGCGCAGGATTGGTTGACGCTGCCGAAGGCGCAGGACGGAGCCGTTGATACCACCGCTACGGAAGACCCGCGTGTCAAAGCGGTTCTTAATCTGGAAGTTGTTCCGACCATGCTGGAGATGGACGCTTGTTTCGTGGGTGTCACCGATGTCGAGGAGCGCCAGATCGGCGTGAACTTGGCCAAAGCCGGGTTGATCGCGCTGGACACGACCTCCGCAGGGTTTCAGGGCGATCTGGGCAACCGTTCGTCAGGCATGGCTGGCACGTACAGCATCAACAGCGGCCTGCAGGGTGCCCTTAAGTTCTTCGCGGGCAGCGGCCCCGGACGTTTCCAGACGGCCGGGCACATGACCTTCAAGAACGATGCGCCCGAATGGCGCACGTATCACAGCGGAGGTACGCTGAAAGTGCGGGTGGCCACGCGTGACGCGACTTCGCTGGAGGATGTCAATTACGGGTTGATCATGCGCATCAAGGGCGGGCTGTTGGACTCCCAGACTGCGGCGGTCGACGTTGACCTTGAGCTGAGCTACCCTGTGCCGGTGGGCAACGACTATGACCTCAAGCGTAACCGCATAGAGACCACGCTGAACTGCCCGCTCGGGCAGACCATGGTCTTGGGCGGCATGAAAAGCCTGATCGAGCAGTCCAGCAACGAAGGCGTTCCGTTCCTGCGCAGTGTGCCGGCGATTTCCTGGTTCTTTTCCGAGAAAAACCGCATGAAGGAAGACAGCAAAGTGTTGATCCTTTTGAGCCCGCGCATCGCCGGTTCTACCGTTCAGACCGCGCCTGTCAGCGATCAGACCATGCCCACGCTGCAAGAGTCCAATCGTCCGGTGGAAGAGCGCGAGCGTGAGAAAAATAAGCGCCGCTTCTTCTTCTTCTAAAGACCATTGCGTGGAGGGCGGGCGAAAACAGGTGATAATTTGAACGTCGAACATCGAATATTCAACGACCAACGTTAAAGTTATCGGTAGGGACGGTTCCCCGAACCGTCCGCTACGGTTTCGGGGAAACCGCCCTGCCGGGTGTAGATCGGCCAAGTTATAGTTAAGGTGGCTCAATGGCGAAGTTGTTGATAAAGAGCGTTGACGGGCGCGGCGAGGAGCGGTCGGTCGTGCTGGACGCCGCGTCCGAAACGCTGATCGGCAGAGCCGCGGAAAACCATGTTGTTCTGAGCGGCAACACTGTTTCCAGGCAGCACTTGGCCTTGGTGTGCCGTGACGGCGTGTATTGGGCCAGCGACAAAGGCAGCACCTACGGTACGCTGCTTAACGGCGCGCGACTCAACGGCACGGCGGCGCTGAAAGGCGGCGACCGCCTGCAGGTCGGCGAGTATCAGATGACGCTGGCAGAGGAAGTGGCGACGCAAAAAGCCGGTAAAGTCCCCCCTGCGGTGCCTGCGGAATCCGACGGCGCCATAGCGCAAGACCCGGTGCTGGCTGCTCTGGCCGCGCTCTATACCGACGACATGATGGCCATGAAGAAGCGCATTCACGAGCAGGTGCTTTTCAAGCTGAACTTGCCGGAAATCGCCACTAAGCAGATCGAGGATGAGGAGATGCGCTCCAAGCTGGAAATGGCGCTGGACCAGGTTTTGCGCGAGGTGCGGCACGAGCTGCCGCGCGAGCTGGCGGGCGAGATGTTCCGGCAGGCTTTGCTGGATGAGCTGATCGGCTACGGCCCGATCACGCCGATGCTGCGCGACGAAACGGTGGACGAGGTAATGGTCAACGGGCCGTCCCGCATCTTTGTGGAGCGCAAGGGGCGCTTGTACGAGAGCGGCGCACGGTTCTTTGACGATCGTCACCTGATTACCATCATACAGCGCATTGTCGAGCCTTTGGGCAGGCATGTGGACGAGGCCAGTCCGATGGTCGACGCGCGGCTGCCTGACGGCTCGCGTGTCAATGCCATCATCCCGCCCTTGGCGCTGGACGGCTCTTCGGTGACGGTGCGTAAATTCGCCAAGAAGAAACTGACCACGGATGATCTGATTGCCTTCGGCAGCATGACGCCTGACATAGCGCTGTTTCTGGAGGAGGCCGTGCGAGCGCGCCAGAACATCGTGGTGTCGGGCGGCACCGGCTCAGGCAAGACCACGCTGCTAAACGTGCTTTCGCAGTTCATACCGCGCGGCGAACGTTTGGTGACGATTGAGGACTCGGCGGAGCTGAAGCTCAGTCACCGCAACATCGTGCGCCTGGAGGCGCGTCCCGCCAACATAGAGGGACGCGGCAGGGTGGCCATCCGCGACTTGGTGATCAATGCTCTGCGCATGCGGCCTGACCGCATTGTTGTCGGCGAGTGCCGCGGGCCGGAGGCCTTGGATATGCTGCAGGCCATGAACACCGGCCACGATGGGTCTTTGACAACCGCGCACGCCAACACGCCGCGCGACTGCATTTCGCGTCTTGAGAACATGGTGATGATGGCCGGCTTTGACCTTCCCTCCTCGGCTATTCGCGAGCAGATAGCCTCGGCAGTGAACCTGATCGTGCAGCAAAACCGACTGCCCGACGGCAGCCGTAGAATCGTGCAGATTTCCGAGGTGACCGGACGCGAGGGGGCCACCATTCTCTTGCAGGACATTTTCGTTTTCGAGCAGCAGGGGTTCAGTCCCGAAGGCAAGGTTTTGGGGCAGATCGTGGCTACCGGCAACATCCCGCAGTTTGTCGAGCATCTCAAAGCCAAGGGTGACCTGCGACTGAAGATGGATGTGTTTGTGCCCAAGGCCTGAGGCGGGTGCGTGTTTTAGGAGAAGGATATGGCGGACTTTTTGGTATTGGCGCTGGTTTTCGCTGCTGTCACGTGGTGCGTGTGGGTAGTGACGCCGTTGCTTGCCCAGATCGGGTTGGAACGGACGGAGGGTAGATATGTCAAGAGCGATGGTCAGCAGCAGTTGTCTCCGCTGTATCGTTTCACGACACCCGAGCGTCTGGCGCAGGCACGCTGGTCTGGGGCCCTGTTGGGGCTGGGATTGCTGAGTGCGGTGTTGATCGCGGCGGATGTGATGGATCCCTACATCCTGATCGGCTGCGGGTTGCTTGCGGCGGGCTTCTGTTACCAGATTCCCAAATGGTGGCTGAACTCGCGCATCCGCAAACGCCAGCAGCTTTTCGAATCGCGCTTGACCGACCTGACCTTGGGCATTGCGAACGGGCTGCGCGCGGGTGCGGCGCTGCCTCAGAGCTTGGAACTGGTATCGCGCGATATGGGCGGCCCGATGACCGAGGAGCTGGCGCTGGTTTTGCACGAGTACCGGCTGGGTATGGATCTGCCGGAAAGCCTGAGCCGCTTGTGCGAGCGGATGCCGGGCGAGGATTTGAGCCTGCTGGTCACGGCCATACGGCTGACCATGCAGTCCGGCGGCAGTCTGGCCGAGGTGTTGGATCGTATCACGGACACCATCCGCCAGCGCGTTGAGTTCCACGACCGCCTGATGACCATGACGGCGCAGGGACGCTTCGAGGCGATAGCCATGGCCTCGGCGCCTTTACTGGCATTTCTGGTTTTGTTTATGCTTGACCGCGACCTGATGTTGCCGATGGTGCATACCAAGATCGGCTGGATTGCGATCGGCGCGGTGGTGACGCTCGAGACAGTCGGGTTCCTGATCATCAACAAGATTGTTTCGATCGATGTGTGAGAAGGCGGTTTGGGGTTGAGGGGCGAAAAATGGAAGTAGTGATCATACAAATGCTGACGTTTCTGTCGGTGCTTTTTCTGGTGGTCGGCATTAACGCTGTTATGCGCAAGGAAAACACCACCTTGTCCGGCCCCAAGCCGATGGTGTTCCGGGTCTTCTACAATGAGATCGGGGTGATTGGCAACATGACCGGTCCGTGGGCGGATAACGCTTTCCCGCTGCAGGTTAAACGCATACGCAACAACCTGATCGCTGCGGCTCTGCCGCTGGAAGTTGCGGAGATACGCGGGGTGCAAGGGTTTGCTGGCGGACTACTAGGTCTGGTGGCCTGCCTTATGACATTCATCATGACGCTTAATTGGGCCTATGCCTTATTGGCGGGCATTTTCTTTGCTTTGCTGGGCTGGTATTACCCGGTTTCGTGGGTCGAGCGTCTGGCTGTCGAGCGCAAGGACAAGATGTCCAAGGGACTGCCGTATGCTATTGATCTTATAACTGTGGCAATGGAGGCGGGCCAGGATTTCGGCGCGGCAGTCCGCAATCTTGTGAAAGAGGGTCCGCACGGACCGCTGCGCGATGAGTTTGGCGTGACTTTGCGTCAGACCGAGCTGGGGAAGTCGCGGGTTGATGCCTTGAAAGCCATGGCCGAACGCATACAATTGGACGAGTTCCGTTCGCTGGTGACCTCGGTGATCCAGAGCAGCGAGATGGGTGCCAGCATCGCGGCGACATTGAAGATCCAGGCCGAGGAGATCCGCCGCAGGCGTTATCAACGTGCCGAAAGGCAGGCCGCGCGCGCACCTTCGCTGATGATGATACCCACAGCTCTGTTCATCCTGCCGGCGGTGTTCATTGTCATTTTTGTTCCTATCATGATCCGGGCTATGGAATCGGGCATGGGTCAGTGTTTCAACA
>JAQVQN010000420.1 GCA_028701555.1 Kiritimatiellia bacterium
GTCTTTCGCTGCACTCGCTCAGACGGCGCGTGATCTGAAGGCGCGTCCGGCTTGGGATGTGGACGAGGCGAGCAGCCGGCTGATGGTCGTGAAGGCCGAGGATGATTATTTCTTGGTGACTTTGCCAGCCAAGGACGGCGAGAAGCCGGTAGCGGCGGTTAAGGTATTTCTGGCCGAAGCTGAAAGCGGCGCGGCTTTGGTCTGGCGGGATGATAGTGATCTGATGGTTTTGGTCAACGCTTCCGGCGCTAAACGCAAACAGCTCGTCAAGATTTATCCGGTGCCCGGCGATGTGCCGCTAGCTGCGGACTTATCCGTTCTGAAGGACCCTGCGCCATTGCGGGGCCAGGCGCGCCGCACAGGCGGCATGGATCTGCCTTCAAGTCTGGCGGATGTCAAAACTCTGGAAACGCGCTTCGACGGGCGCATGAACCAATTCGCGGTCAAGGACTTCTCACAGCTTGGCGAGACTTTCAAGGATTGGTTCCGGGGAGACTGGACACGGAAAAACCATCTGGTGGACCTGCAGACTTGGCTGCTAGTTCCTTCCGACGGCAAGTACATGTTTGGTCTAGCTGGAGTGGCGCCAGCTTGGCTGCTGGTTGACGGCAGCGAGATGCTGGCGCATCCGGCCAACCTGCCGAATGACCAGTGGACTTCCGGCGAGCAGGTGCCGTTAAAGGCTGGCCTCCGGCATATTCTGATCAGGACAGTCTGCCGTCAGCAGCTCGACACGGGGCTGGCTTGGAAACGCGCCGGCGAGCCTGGAGTCGCTGCGGATGTGGCGATGATCACAGGCGGCGATATGCGCGTCGGCCGCTGGGAACGCCGCGACCGTGTCCTGCACCCCTTCGCGACAGTCGAGAGCGGGGCCGCCTACCGCTTCGCGGGGGTAGAGCACACTTTCGTGCCGTTCACTTTGAAGGATGGTTCGGCGTGCTGGGGAACCAATCACACGGCGCGGTGGGAGGTTGGGAGTCAGGAGTCAGGAGTTAGGAAGCAGGAATCAGGAGACGGGGCACAGGGTTCAGGGTTCAGGGGGGATGAGGCAGAGGTCAGCAGTCTGGGCACGGGAGAGGTGGTGACAAAGGTTCTGCGTGCAGATCAGTTGCCGGCTACGGCGAAATTGACCGTGGAGGCGGATAGCGGCGAGACAGCGAGCTATGCGTTGGATTTGGCATATGACGGACCGGTCTGGAAGGTTTGGGATGTGACGACTCGCATGGCCGGGGTTCCCGCAGTTTGCTACTATGATGACCGTGTCAGCCCCATCATACGCGTTCGAACTTCTGCGGACAGCGGTTTGTCGTACGAGCTGCACTATGAGATACAATGGCGCTCGAAGAACACTGAGACAAGCAAGCGGAATTTAGCTGTCGAAAACGGGTGGGCCAGAATCTACATGGGCGAGTTTGAAGCTGGAGAGGCGCAAAGGATTTCCTGGTCTTTGAAGCATCACGGCGTCGAGCTAAGCAGCGGTGCGGCCCGTTTCGTGCGCGAGCCGTATGATTTTCTGCCCGACGAGGTGTCCGGTGAGTCGCTTAAGAGCGGCGGGGAGTTTGTAGTGCTGCTGGCTTCCAAGGTTTCGCGCGGCGATCCGGCAACCGCGAAGGCCCCTCAGGCTGACGGGGGAGTGATCTTGCTGGATGGGTTCATATACGGTGGCGCGGGTTATGAATCGGACAATGCCGATAGCAATGCCTGGAGTGTGCTGGACTTGCGGATGGCTGAACAGATGCAGGATGCTACAGGCACAGCGATGCTAATGCCTTTCGCAGCGCTCCAGAGCGTGATGCCCGCGTCGGTCGTGGTGTACGCGCCGTCTTTTTCAGGCTTGAACCGTGAAGGCGGCACAGCCGGCTTTGAGCGGCGGCTTTCGGCCATGACCGGCCTGGCCGCCGGACCGGCTAGCGGCCGTCCGCGGGTACTGCTGGTGGTTCCGCCAATTTTTGATGTGCTGCCAGGCTGCGGCTGCGTACCAGGCCCTGAGCCGTGCGAACACGCCGCAAACGCGCGTGAATATGCAGAAACCGTCATAAAGGTGGCCGACGCGCACGGGGTCGAGACTGTTGACCTCTTCACGGCTTTCCATACCGCGCAGACCCTGACTCCGCTGGTCAAGAACGGCGAACTTACCGAAACAGGCATTGCTCTGGCAGAAGCCCTGATCCGTAAAAAAATAATTGTTCGGTAAACAGCCGCCAATAACGGTTGATTCAAATCGCTTTTGCCCTTGATTAGACATCTCTGGTGAGCGGCATTGTTTTAAGTTCATATATGAACAGTTTTTAGCGGGGATAGATATATAGTGTTTTAAATAATAATTCAAAATAATCGCTTGCGGATTTTTTAAAAAAGTGTTTACATAATTTTGTAATCGGTTAAGCAACCTCTGCTGTTCATATTTGAACGCATATATTCTGGTGTTAGCTTGACGGTTTATGTGGTAACGGTTAACAGTCCCGCAAAAAAGGGGTTTACATGAAACGTAATCTAAATGCTGCTGTTTCAGTGTTCTGTCTTTTTTTGTCTGTGGCATGTGCTGCGGATAAGGTTTGGCAATCTGCTGGCGATGGTATTTGGTCTGATGACGCTAACTGGACAGGAGGTGTGCCTGGCAACTCGGACACTGCCATATTCAACAATGCAATCAGTTCAGATGTGATAGTGGATATGGACTTGCCGGATCAGGCGATCACGAAACTGCATCTGCAGAACGCAACCGCGCCCTGGCGTCGGATCTTTAATGGC
>JAQVQN010000421.1 GCA_028701555.1 Kiritimatiellia bacterium
CATCGAGATGTCCAGGAAACGCATCTTCTCGATATCCACTTCCAGGATAGTCAGGTTCGCGCCGAGCCCTACCGCCATACGCCCGGCGTTCACTCCGGCAGTTCCGCCCCCAATGACCAGCACATTGCCCGGCAACACCCCCGGAACGCCGCCCAACAGCACTCCATTGCCCCCTTGCGCACGGCTCAAGTAGTAAGCCCCGACAATCGTACTCATTCGGCCGGCGATCTCGCTCATAGGCTCCAGCAAGGGCAAGCGGCGCCCTACTTCAACAGTCTCGTAGGCGATGCCGGTGGCGGCGCTTTTAAGCAACGCTTGCGTCAACTCCGGCGCGGCCGCCAGATGCAGATAGGTGAACAAAATCAGGTCGGGCCTAAGAAAACCGAACTCCGTCGCAATCGGTTCTTTAACCTTTATCACCATATCAGCCGACCACGCATCAGCCGCTGTCGGCACGAGCTCCGCACCAGCCGCGGCATAATGTTCGTCCATGAAGCCGCTGCCCACGCCCGCCCCTTGCTCCACCAACACGGTGTGGCCGCTGCGAACCAGCTCATAAACCCCTCCGGGCGTGCACGAGACACGATTCTCATTGACCTTTATCTCTTTGGGAATGCCTATTTTCATTTTTGCTCTTTTAAGACCTCACGCATTGTTTCCACTACAAAATCAATCATCGCCTGATCTGCTATCAGCGGCAATTTCGCCAGCACCACCGGCGGACAGTCGGCTTTGTAAGTCTGCGCGCTGATGTCCAGCCCGCGCTGGTTCAGCTCTTTGGCAAACGCATTGGCTTGCGACAAGTCCACGAAACAAAGGGTGGTCATCTGGCGCCAGCCGTCCACCGCACTAATGGCTCCGGGATATTCTGCTGCCATCTCACGCAGCCGCCCCTCGAAATACACGCCCATTTCCGCCGTGACCGCCGCGTTGGCCTGCGCCCACTCCATGGTAACCAGATAAGCCAGCGACGCCAACTCTTCCTGACCGTTGGTCACCAGTGCGCCGAACTGCGGCATCACATCCAAGTCCGCGCTGAAGATTATGCGCGAGGCCGGATACTCGCCGCCCGGGAAGCCCTTGCCGATCGCCACGCATGACGGCGTAAGGCCGTACTCGCGGAATAGGTACATCTGCGGTGCCCACATGCAGGACTGGATCTCGTCCACCACCGTAACCACATCGCTTGCCTGGCAGCGCTGGTGCGCGTACGTCAGAAACTCCGGCGTCAGCAACCGGCCGCCGTAGTTCATCATCACGATCTCATGAAAGAATCCCGCGATTTTATATGTGCCCGTGTCATATTCCGCAAACGCCCTGTCAATGTCCTCACGGCTGTTAGGCCTGATCGGCACCACCTTCCAGATCTGCGCCTTTTCCAGCTCCGCGTGCAGCCCCGGCCACATGCCGCGCAGCATCTGCGTCAGCACCGTTGTCCCGTGATAATTGGCCTGCAAGCCGCCGTCGTCGTTGCCCATAACCAGTATCACCGGCGTGCGCCCTTCGTAACGCGGTGCCGCCATCTCCGACTGCATGCGGCAGAAACGCGCCAAGATCATCTTCAGTGCCGCCTCGACCGCCAGACTGCCGGTCTCCAGATTAAGAACCCGGTTCAGCGTGTACAGATCATCCCGCGCCAGAACCGCGCTCAAACCGTCCTTGTCGCCCCGTCCGAGCCCGTTCGCCGTGCGCACCAGCTCCTCTTCGAGCCGACGCGTGATAAAACCGCGCGTGTTGTTGTGGGTGGCATTGGGAATGCCCAGCGCGCGCGCCTTGTCAACCAGCGTGTAACCCGGGAAGGCATGCCCCAGCGGCGCGTGGTAATGCTCGCTCTTGGTCGTCAGGTACAAACGCCCGTCCTCGCCCACACGGTAATAGCCCAAAGCGCTCAGCGGGGCCGCGCCGGTCTTGGTGGCAGTCCTGAATTTTTCAGTGGTTGCCCCGGCCGCCGTGTTCCGCAAAGGCGTTTCAATCACCTGCGTCCCCACCTTGTCCAGCAGGCCCGACAGCCGGCCGCGCAGAGCCTCCGGATAAAAATCAACTTTATCCATGGCTGCCCCAGCAAAATCCGAAGTGTCGGCCCCGTCCAGAAAAGACTTGGCCGATTTCACGGCCGCCGTATACTCGTCACCCAGCAGATCACGCAGCGACCGCACCACCTTCACAAAACAATCACTGTTATTCTTCACAAAAAACCTCTCGTTTCCTAACCGCAGTTAAACAACAAATCTCACGGTTGATACAAGTCTAACCGAGAAGGCCTCATGCACACTACCCACTTTTACGCAAAATTATTTTCACTTTTGCGTACGCACTATTGCTGCGGCAGACGGAAAACACAGTGCCCTAAGGCCTTACCGTTCAGAAACATCAAAAAAAACACGTTGTTTCAGCACGGACACGCAAGACAAGTGTGCGGGAGTGTGAGGTAGGGACGCCTCCCCGAGGCGTCCGCGGCGGTTTTGGGGAAACCGCCCTACCATCGCCTGTCACGGTAGGGACGCCTCCCCGAGGCGTCCGCAGCCCGTTCAACAGCGACCGTCTTCAGAATTTGCCCTTTACAATTCGCCCCTCACATCCGACACTGCGGGATCTTCAGCGTCTCGCCGTCCTGCATCGCGCTTTTGTGGGCGTAGACGCCGGCGATCGTGGTGTTGAGCGCCGTCACCACATCCACGCAGATCTTGTGCTCAGGCACGAGAATGCCGTGAATGAAGTCGTCTGTGAGGTAGCTGTGCGACC
>JAQVQN010000422.1 GCA_028701555.1 Kiritimatiellia bacterium
GGCAAAGGCCTACGAAGAAGGTGTATGCACGTGATGATGCCAAATTGGATCGGTTTATGAAAGAGAAATATCCGGTGATCGCAAAACGTGCGCTTGCAGAAAAGGCAGAAATTTACTGGGGCGATGAGACCGGAGTTAGCAATCAGGAGTATTATCAGCGCGGTTTTTCACCCAAAGGTGTCACACCAGTCATGCGGGTAGAGTCGAAACAAGAACGGATCAACATGATTTCAGCGATCACAGGACGTGGAAGTTTACGCTTTATGATCTATGAAGGGACCATGAACCAGCAGCGTTTGATTGATTTTATGAAACGTCTCATTAATACTACATAGAACTATTTTGGGGCTTGCATATTGTCAAATAACCTGTTATCCTACAACAGGGGGTAATGGTTATGGCAACATACAGCATCAGAAAAGAACTAATGAACGGGGAACTGCAGAGCTATGGTTCACCGCGACTGTGGCGCGTTGATGAGACAAAGTGGGAATTGACCTGGAACAAAATGGTTGAACAATGGCATTACCTGGCATCATCTGCCATGGTCGGCAGCCTGGTTAAGTACTTTATTATCCTCGATGAGTGGATCGTAGGGGCGATCAGTTTCTGCACAGCCGCCTATAAGCTGGGACCGAGAGACAAACATATAGGCTGGAGCAGCACAGTACGCCAGGAATACCTGCCCCGAATGGTTGAGAACAACCGATTTCTGATTTTGCCCTGTGTCAGGATCAAAAACCTCGCCTCTGCAACCCTGGCAGAGAGCGTGCGACGATTGAAGATTGACTGGCCTGACAAATACGGCGTCTGCCCGGTTCTGATTGAAACATATGTCGATACATCCCGCTTCACCGGCGTCTGTTACCGGGCGGCCAACTGGGTGTATCTTGGCCAGACACAGGGGTATAGCCGCAGCGCAGGCGGATTCACATATCACGGCAACAAAAAGGCAATCTATATCCATATCATCGATAAACGCTTCAAAAGGGAATTCAAACCCGGCACAGCCCGCCTGAACAACGCAATCAAGGAGCTTGAAAAAATGATCAACGGTATTCCGCAATGGTATCCATCACTGACTGAAAAAATCGGGCTGAGCAAGATGACTGACGCAGACGTGCGTCGGTATCTGGCGGAACATCTTTTGCCCTATACGCCCTATCTGGGCCGAAAAGAGCATCATCGGCATCTGGTCGCCATGACGCAGGGTTTGTTGAGCGACCTTGAGCGCAAATCTATCGAGCCAATCGCGCTTGCTTTCGAGGGCATCGATCATGTACGCGTCCTGACAAAGTTCATGTCGGACGCAAAGTGGCATGAAGATGCGATGCAGAAAGCTTATCAGACCGAATTTGCCGACATGCTGTCAGCCGAGGACGGTATGATTACCGGCGACGACACCTGTTTTCCCAAAAAGGGACACAATACAGTTGGTGTGGCGCGTCAGTACTGCGGAAACACAGGGAAAATCGATAACTGTCAGGCAGCGCCAATGGTTGGGTATGTCAGCGGGAAAGGCTATGGCATCTTTGACTGGCGGCTGTACATGCCGAAAGCCTGGTTTGAAGATGACCATCGAGATCTGCGGGTTAAGTGCAAAGTGCCGGAACAGCTATCGTTCGAAACGAAGAACAAAATGCTCCTGGACATGATTCTGTCGGCCCATAAAAGCGGGAAACTCAAGGCAAGGTATGTCGGCGTGGATGCTTCATATGGCTCTGACAGTGCCTTCCTTGATGCGTTACCTGAGCAGCTGATCTATTTTGCTGATGTGCGCAAGGACCAGCGTGTATTCGCCTCAAGGCCAGAAACATCTATTCCTGACTATAAAGGCAAAGGCAGACGACCCCACATACCTGTCACTGCCGCCAACCCGGTCACCGTCGAAGAAATTGCTGCGAACGAATCCACCCCGTTTAACGATGTTGCGCTTGGCATTGGCGCCAAGGGTCCGATTTTCTCCAAAGACAAGATCATCCGGGTTGTAGAGGTCAGGGACGATTTGCCCGGAAAGGATATATGGCTCTATGTACGCCAATTGGAAGACGGTTCCCTTAAATACTCATTGACCAATGCGCCGATGTCTTCCACCCTGGAAGAGATCCGCAGGCCGGCGCTTTTGCGCTGGTCGATCGAGCAGTGCTTTAAGGAGTTAAAGGACTATCTGGGCATGGATCACTACGAGACAAGGAATTGGGTTGCTTTTCACCGCTATATGCTCCTGAGTAATATGTCACATCTGTTCATCAATAAGCTCAGGAACAGGTTTTCCGCTAAAATGCATACGCCCGGAGCAACACCGTACATTGATCATCCTGTTCCCGCGGATGAATTCCTCGAAGCGGCCATCCAGCTTGGGAAAAATGAACCGATTACCAACGCTAAAATCAAAGCTGTTCCGGACAGACCACAGCAAGTTCTTACAATCGGCCTTGTGCAAAAGTTTGTCAATGCCGCTTTTGTCAAAATCGGCAGGCTGCGTGAAGAGATCGATTACCAGTTAATGACTGCTGCCGCCTCTTTTGATTCGCATTCGAGAGCCAAACTGAAACAGGCGCTGGCTAAAAGAGAGTCGGTAGCGACATAGGATAGGTGTTTTAAATAAATAAAAAGTTCTATGTAGTATTAAAGATGTGTCACGAAAGGTGTATCTTATCCTGGATAATCTAAAGGTTCATCACGGAAAAATGGTAGCAGCCTGGCTTGAGAAAAACAAAGATAGGATCGAGGTCTTTTTTA
>JAQVQN010000037.1 GCA_028701555.1 Kiritimatiellia bacterium
GAGGAGGCGACGGTACGCTCCCCGGCCAAGCTTATGGACATTTATTTCAACGGCGTCGGCAAGGGCGGTTGTCTGAATCTTGGGATAGCGCCGGACCGCGACGGTCTGATCTGTGCCGCGGACCAGCAGTCTCTGGAGGTTTTCGGCAACAGCCTGCGTACGCTTTTCGCGGTCAATCTGGCGCAAGACGGCAAGGCCGGCGCCAGCAATGTGCGCGCCTGGCAGGCGGCGGCCGGGCAGAAGCATCCTTACGCCCCGGACAATGTGCTCGATGATGACCGTTACTCGTATTGGGCCACGGACGACAATGTGACGAATGCGACCCTGACGGTTGTTTTGCCGGCGATGGCTGAGTTTAATGTGGTGCGGCTCAGGGAGGATATACGACTGGGGCACCGTATTGACGGATTCGCGGTGGAAGTGCTGCAGGACGGCGAATGGCGGGAGTATGCCAAAGGTCGCAGCATCGGAGCCTGCCGTCTGTTGCGCGGCCCCAAGGTCAAGAGCGACCGTGTGCGTTTGCGCGTGACGAGCGCGGCAGCCTGTCCGTGTGTCAGTGACTTCGGGCTCTTCATGATGCCCGCGATGATCGGGCAAGCGGAGACCGTTAGAAATTAGCAGTTAGGAATTTGTAATTAGGAATTAGGAATTGGCAATGACTAGAAAGATATTGATCACAGGCGGCGCGGGGTTCATCGGGTCGCATCTGGCGCGGCGGCTTTTGAGCGAGGGCGAAGAGGTGACTGTGATGGACAACCTGTTCACCGGCACCAAGGTTAACATTTACGACCTGCTCGACAACCCGCGCTTCACCTTCATGCTGCACGACGTGACGCATCCGTTCTGGGGTCAGTTCGACGAGATTTACAATCTGGCCTGCCCAGCCTCGCCGATCCACTATCAGCGCAATCCGGTTGAGACTATAAAGACATCTTTCATGGGTATGATGAACGTGCTGGATTTGGCACTCAAAACCAAGGCGCGTGTTTTCCATACTTCGACCTCGGAGATATACGGCGACCCCGAGGTGCATCCGCAGCCGGAAAGTTACTGGGGCAACGTTAACACGCTGGGCACGCGTAGCTGCTATGACGAAGGCAAACGCGCGGCGGAGACGCTGTGCGCCGACTATTTGCGAGAGTATAACGTTGATGTGCGCATGGTCCGCATATTCAACACCTACGGGCCCAGCATGCACCCGCAGGACGGAAGGGTTATCAGCAATTTCGTGATGCAGGCTTTGCACGATAAAGACATAACGCTTTACGGAGACGGTTCTCAGACACGCAGTTTCCAGTATGTGGATGATCTGATCGAGGCCGGCATGCGTTTGATGCGGCTGGACAGAGCAAAGCTAGACCGGTTTTTTGCCGGTCGCGGCATGACAGTGCCCGTGGTCAACGTAGGCAATCCTGATGAATACACCATTCGACAGCTAGCCGATGAGACGCTGCGACAGTTGCCGGCAAGCAAGAGCCAGATGGTATTCCAGCCGTTGCCGAAAGACGACCCGCGTCGGCGTAAGCCGGACATCACGCTGGCGGCCGAGCTTTTGGGGTGGTCGCCAAAAATTCCTTTGCGCGAAGGCTTGGCGCAGACCATTGCCTACTTCCGGGGCTTGCAGTGAGTCTGCCTATAAGATTCTGAAAGGTGAGTCATGGAAGCATTGATCATGGAGGAAGTGGTAAAGGCGTTCGGGGTTGTCCGGGCTGTGGATGGCCTCTCTCTTTCGGTGCAGCAGGGCGAGATACTGGGGTTTCTCGGTGCCAACGGTGCCGGCAAGACCACTTCCATCAAAATGCTGTTGGGCTTCTTTCGTCCGGACCGGGGGCGGGTGGAAGTGCTGGGCAAGGATCCGTGCGACCCTGCCGCCAGAATCAAGATCGGGTTCATGCCTGAGACCGCCTACTACTATCCTTTTCTCAACGTGCGGGAACTTCTGGCATTATACGGCGGGCTGTGCGGTATGGGCAGAGAGTCGATCGCACGGCGCACTGAAACACTGATTCCGCGGGTGGGACTGTCCGAGGCCGGCAAGCGTCCGTTGCGCACTTATTCCAAAGGCATGCTGCAAAGGGCGGGGATTGCGCAGGCCTTGTTGCATGACCCAGACCTGCTGATTCTTGACGAACCTTTCACTGGGTTAGACCCCTTGGCGCGTATCCAGCTCCGTGACTTGATCCTTGATCTGCGTCGGCAGGGTAAAACCGTATTTTTCTCGTCGCACGAGCTTTCCGAGGCTGAACTGATCTGCGACCGTGTGGCCATCCTCAGGCAGGGACGGCTGGTCAGTTGTGGGTCAGTGCGGGAGTTGGCGGGAGATGGCGGCCAGAACTTAGAGCGCATTTTTCTGAAGGTGCTGGGGGTGGATGCGCAGGGAGGGAGACTGGCATGAGACCTATAGCTCTTCAGATTTCGGCTTTGTCGAAATTGGCAGTGCTCGATCTGTATCGGCGCAAGGATCTGGCGGTGGTGTTTGTCCTTGGCGGGGTGATTCTTGCGCCGCTTTTATTTTTCACGCCTTTTGGCGTGTCTACGGCCAGCCGCTACACCAACGAACTGGCCTTGTTGCTGGTTTGGCTGTTTTCGGCAGTGATCGGCTTGGGCGTGTCGGCGCGGCTTTTTCCGCCCGAGTTCGAGTCTCGCACGATCTACCCTTTGCTGTCGAAGCCGGTCAGCCGCGGCACTGTGCTTGCAGGTAAGTATCTGGGAGCGCTGGCTGCATCTTTGTCGGCGCTGGCAGTTTTTTATGCGGCTTATGGGTTGCTGGCGGGCGTGCGTCAGGGTGTATGGTTTCCCCTGATTTTCTGGCAAGCCTTGTTCCTGCACGCGGCCTTCATGGTTGTGGTTACGGCGCTGTCGCTGTTGGGCTCGTTGACGCTGACGGCATCCGCCAACCTTACCATGTGCGGTTTGTTGACGGTGGGCATGCTGGTGTTCGGGCAGCGGTTGCCAGAGTTGGCGACGGCCCAGCCTGTGCCGGGCAAATGGGTGCTTTACGCTATTCATTGGATCGCGCCGCACCTTGAATTTTTCGATTTGAGACAGCGGCTAGTGCATGAATGGCCGCCTATCGGGTGGGGGGTCTGCGTTGCGGTGTGGCTGTATGCGCTGTGTTACGCTGCGGCTTGCCTGGCACTGGCATCCGTAGTCTTGCGCCGCAAAAAGTTTTGAGGTCGAGGATGTCACGTGATTGTAGCAGATGGATGTTCCTGAGCTTTGCGGCGGCGGTCGTTTTGCTGGGCAGGGCCATACCAGCGGCTTTCGATGACGGTATGCCGCAAGTACGGGGTGAAGATGTGTTGGCGCAGGTTCTAGGCGAAACTCGTCTGGCAGTCAGTCAGGCGCTGCTCGCTAAGGCCGACGAGTATTTCCATGGCGGCGTGCGGCATAAGGATTGTGATCATGGACTGACCGAATGTGGCTACGACGAGCATGACCATGACCACGAGCATGACGCGAACGAGCATGACGCGCACCATAAGTTTGATCCTTGGTGTATAATCAACCGCCGCGTGCATGTGCAGGAGCACCGCCACATGAAAGGTGCCGAGGCTAAGGAACTGCTGCCGTGGCTGTGGGCCGCGAATCGCATGTCGGCCGATAATTTGCAATCCATCCAGGCCTCTGTTTATGTTTTGAACAGCATGCTGGGCAATCCTGCTGCTGCACGGGATATGCTGCAACAGGGCATTGCCAAAAATCCCTGCAGCGCGGATTTGGAGTTCGTGCTGGGTGAACTATACCTGCGGTCCTTTAAAGACGGTGCCAAGGCGGAGACGGCTTTCAGGGCGGCGCTGGAGAAGAACATCCTGCAGAACGATGAGGACGCGCGTCTGCTGCGGTTGAGGACACTGTTTTATCTGGGGTATTTGTCAAAGCTCAAAGGGGACATTGCAGGGTTGCGGCAACATCTGCTTGAGGCCGAGGAGTTGTCGCCGCAGCATATCTGTACCAGAGACTTGCGTAACCTTTTGCAACAGAGTGAGGGGCCATAAGGGCGGCGCAACATCTAAAATTAGGGATTAACATGAATAGAGCGATAAGTTTTTTTTATTGGGCTTTATTGGTTTTGGCGGTTTTGTGTGTTTCCGGCTGCCTGCATGCCGACATTGGCAACATGCGACGCTGAGTAATGGCAGGCACCTACACAGAAGCGAGACACGCCTGTTTCACCGCGGTTGATTTTGAAACCACCGGGTGCATGGACGGCTATGCGGTAGAGCCGTGGCAGATCGGTTTGGTGAAGATCAGCGGCGGCAGGGTTTGCTCTGAGCACTGCTTCGAATCGCTGTTGCGTGTCGGCGAACGGCCCTTTAATTCGCATGCGCCGGGTAGGCACGCGGCATTGCGTACCGAGATAGCGGCCGCGCCGACGCTGCACGAGTTGTGGCCGGAACTGCAGGTTTGGGTGCGTGGCTGTCCGATGGTGGCGCACAATGTCGGCACCGAACGCGGTGTGCTGAACCGCGCTGCGCCCCTGCACAGGATCGGCCCGTGGGTGGACACGCTAGCGCTGACGCGGCGCACTTATCCCGGGCTGGCCTCAAAAGCGTTGGAAGATGTGGTGCGGGAACTCGGGTTGGATGCTCGTGTGCGTTCGCTTTGTCCCGGAAGGGTGCCGCACGACGCCCTGTTCGACGCCTTCGCTTGCGCGGTTTTGCTGGAGCACTTTCTGGCGCTGCCGGGATGGGAGCGCGTGACGGTCGAGGCTTTGAGCGGACGCTGAAGCTGCGGTTAATGAACTTTTGGCATGGCATGTTGGAGCGCAGATGAAACTTTTGATTGCGACGAGAAATAGGCATAAGCTGTCAGAATTGCGTCAGCTTTTTGATTTTCCCGGACTGTTGCTGGTGGCGGCGGACGAGGTGAGCGGGCTGCCGGAGGATGTGGTGGAGGACGCGGAAACTTTTGCTGGCAATGCCTTGAAAAAAGCGTGGGAACTGTGCCGGGCTTCGGGGCTGTGGACTATGGCTGACGATTCGGGGCTGGAAGTTCTGGCACTGGGCAACGCGCCGGGCGTTTATTCCGCGCGTTACGCTGGCGAGCATTGCAGTTATGCGGACAACAACGCTAAGCTGCTACGGGAGCTTACTGGCGTGACTGACCGCCGCGCGCGGTTCCGCTGCGTGATAGCCCTTTGCGCACCGGACGGTCGCGAATGGACCGAGGCAGGCGATTGCCGGGGGGTGATCCTAGACGCAGAACGCGGCTCTCAAGGCTTTGGGTATGACCCGCTCTTCGTGCCGGAGGGATTTGACCGAACTTTCGCAGAGCTGGATGCCGAAACAAAGAACAGCATCTCGCACCGCGGCAACGCCATGCGCCGGGCAGCGGCACGGTGGGGTGGTCTTTTAGCCGAGGCAGCTCTCAGGCAAGCATGACCTGTCCGCCTGTGACCGGCACGGCCTGGCCGGTTTCATAGCGCTGCTCCACCAAGTAGTACAAGGCTTTCATCACGTCCGGTGTGGTACATCCGCGGCGCATGGGCACCTTGGCTTCATAGAAGCGCTTCACATCCTCAAAAGTCTTGGCACCGGGAACCTTGCCGCTGTCCAGGTATTGCCTGAAAAGTCCTTTTTCAGGATCAGACCAGAGTGGCCCGTCGTAAAAGTTGCCGGGACAGATGGAATTGACCTTGATGTTGTCCTCGACCAGTTCCATGGCGAAACTTTGCGTCAGGCCGATGCCGCCGAATTTCGAGCCGGCATATGCGCCGTTCTTGTTCGAGCCGGTCAGTCCCGACTTGCTGTTGATCTGGATTATATCGAACCATGCTTCCGGCGCTGCCTGATGTTGCAAGGCCATGATCGGCGCGACAGCCTGCACCGAGAGAAAATAGCCCTTGTAGTTGACGGCGGTCACGAAGTCGATGTCTTTCTCTGAGATGGTCTTGACGCTGCCCGCCCTAAGCACACCTGCGTTGGCTACGAGCAGGTCGAATCCTCCGAACGTTTCGACAACTTGCGCAAAGGCTTGCTTAAGCGAAGTCACTTCGGCCACGTTGACGACCACGCCGATGGCAGCCTCGCGGCCGCAGGCCGCGTTGATCTTGTCGGCCGCAGTCCGTACGCCATCGGCATTGATATCGGCCAGGGCGACCCACGCACCCTGTTCGGCCAGATCAGAGGCGATCTCGAAACCGAATCCCTGCGCCGCGCCAGTGACTACAGCCACCTTGCCTGCGGCGCGTCCGTTGCTGGCCGCGCTCTCGGCTGCAAAGGTGCCCAAGCCTGTTATCGTCGCGCACCGCGCCTTGGGCGGCAGTTGCGCGCGTAAAGATGCGATCGCGTCAGGGCAATCGGCGGGAATGGAGATGACCGGCTCGTCACCTGCGGGTTCGATTTTTCGGAGACGCGGCAGAACCTCTTTTTCCGCCATGAGCCCGCGCAATGCGGGAAGTATTTCTGAAATCATATTGGTCTACCCAAATGCTTGTAGTAAGTCAGTGGAGGTCGAAAACCCCGTGAGGCTTTAATGCCATAGGCCGTTTGCCCGAAATGGCAAAGTCGAAAGCACATGATTGGGGAAATTAATTTCCATGCAAAGATGGTCGGAGCGGAGGGATTCGAACCCTCGACCTTTTGGTCCCGAACCAAACGCGCTACCAGGCTGCGCTACGCTCCGGTCTTGGTTGAAACAGGGGCATAGATTACCCCATAAGTTTCGCGGATGTCAAAGCTAAAGATTGTTGTTTTGACAATGCGCGTTGCCTCACAATTCATGACACCGTAATGATTATGTGTGCCATCAGTTAATCTGCTGTGTATAATCTATAATTTCTCATGTCTGAAAAGTGACGACGCTTTGTAGAGGTTTAAGTGAGCATATCTGGCAATAGTCCGGCACCTAGGGATCACGAACTGCTGATTTTCGACGGTGCCTTCGGAACGACCATGCAGTCGATGCATCTGCCGCAGTCCGCATGGGGCGGTCTTGAGGGGTGCAATGAATACCTGAATCTTTCAGCCCCGGCGGCGGTATCGGAACTGCACCGCGCATTTCTGGAAGCGGGCTCGCATGTGATTGAAACCAACACTTTCGGCGCCACGCGGATAGTGCTCGCGGAATACGGACTGGCCGACCGTGTGCAGGAGATCAATGCCGCGGCTGTGGCCAACGCGCGCGCAGCCATCAGCGGCATGCAAGGCCCCCGCTATATTGCCGGCTCGATCGGGCCGACCACCAAGCTGCCGTCGCTGGGACATATCCCGACCTCCATGCTGTTTGACGCTGTAGCCGAGCAGGTGCGGGTGCTGCTGCGCGAAGGGGTTGATCTTCTAATTGTCGAAACCTGTCAGGACTTGCTGCAGTTAAAGACTTGCCTGGTTGCCGCCCGCGAATGTTTTGAAACGGCAGGGCGTTGCGTTCCTCTCATGGCGTCTGTGACCATGGAACGCTCCGGCACCATGCTGGTCGGCACGGATATGGCCGCTGTGGCGGCCACGCTGGAACCTTTCGGCCTGTTCTCGCTGGGGCTCAACTGCGCTACCGGGCCGGAAGACATGGAGACGCACATCCGGTTCCTTTCGCAACAGTGGCCGGGACGCATTTCCTGCATTCCCAATCAAGGGTTGCCCGAGATGATCGGCGGACAGACGGTCTATCCGATGGCGCCGGATGAGTTCGCCGCGCACATGCGGCTCTTTGTGGAAAGGTACGGGGTCAGCGTGGTGGGGGGGTGCTGCGGATCAAGTCCGGACCATATTCGCGCTCTGGTTCGGGTGCTGCGGGATGTCACGCCAGCCGCGCGGAGGGTCGAGACATGAAGCCTGCACTCTCCAGTTTGTACCAGGCTGTGGAACTGCGGCAGCCGATACCGCCGCTGATCATCGGCGAGCGCACCAATTCTAGCGGCTCGAAAATTTTCCGCGAGCGTTTGCTGGAAAACGATTATCAGGGCTGCTTGCGTATCGGGCTGTCTCAGGAGTCTAACGGCGCGCAGGTTTTGGATCTTTGCGCGGCTTATGCCGGACGCGATGAGCGCGTGGACATGACGGAGCTGGTCGGGCTTTTCGCGCGTTCTGTGAAAATCCCGCTGATGATCGATTCCACCTCGCCGGATGTGATCGAGGCGTGTTTGAAAATCTACCCGGGACGGTGTGTGGTTAATTCCATTAATCTGGAGGACGGCGGCAAGACCGCGCGGCGTGTCTGTGAGCTGTTGAAAAAATACGGCGCGGCCACTGTGGCGCTGACGATCAGCGAAAAGGGCATGGCCATGACCGCCGATGAAAAACTCGCGGTCGCGCGCCGGATTTACGATATTGCGGTCAATGAGTTCGGTCTGCGCCCGGCTGACCTGCTGTTCGACGCGCTGACTTTCACTGTAGGTTCGGGTGACGAGACGCTGCGCAATGCGGCTCTGCAGACCCTGCAGGCGATCAAAGCGATCAAAACGGAATTGCCGGGAGTATCGACAGTGCTGGGCGTAAGCAACATCTCTTTCGGGTTGCCTGCCGCCGCGCGCAAGATATTGAACTCGGTGTTTCTGCATGAGGCAGTGTTAGCAGGACTGGACGCCGCGATTGTCGACGCAGGCAAGATAATTCCTTTTGCCAGGATCGACGGGGAGGACCGCAAGGCTTGTCTCGATCTGCTGTATGACCGCCGGTCTGCGCAGAAACCCGATCCGCTGTTGAGTTTCATCGCGCATTTTGAGAACGCAAAAGTTTCGGAAGCTGGTGGCACAGTTAAAAAACGTTTTGAGGGCGCGGAAAAGGCACTTTCCAGTCAGGTGCTGCGTGGTGACAAGGAGGGGCTAGCCGATAACATCGCCATGCTGCTGGAGCGTTTGCCGCCGTTGGACGTGATCAATCTGATCCTTGTGCCCGCGATGCGAGAGGTCGGGGAGCTGTTCGGTCGCGGCGAACTGCTGTTGCCGTTTGTATTGCAGTCGGCGGAGGTCATGAAAAAAGCGGTGTCGCTGCTGGAACCGCTGATGTCCAAGGATGACGACGCGCGTCAAACGAGGGTGCTGCTGGCTACGGTTCAGGGCGACGTGCATGATATTGGCAAAAATCTGGTCGACATAATTTTGAGCAACAACGGTTACAAGGTCTATAATATCGGCATCAAAGTTCCGTCTGAGACCATCATTGAAAAAGCGCGTGAATTGAAAGTGGATGTGATTGGCTTGAGTGGGCTTCTGGTCAAATCGGCGTTGGTGATGCGTGACAGTTTGAGGCAATACCGCGAGGCTGGGTTGACGCAGCCGGTGCTGCTGGGTGGAGCTGCGCTTACGCCAAAATTTGTGGCGGAAGATTGTGCGCCGGTTTACGGTGCGCCGGTGGTCTATTGCCGTGACGCCTTTGACGGGCTCAAGGCCGTGCGCGAGCATGAAGCTGGCACTTTGTGTTCAACCGAGATTGTTTCTGCCGTCTCTGCCGAGGTCAAATCCGCGGAGAAGTTTGAAACAGCGGTCAATCATGACAATCCCGTTCCGGAAGTGTTGTTCGAAGGTGTGCGGTATGTGGAAGATATCGATCCCGCGCTGCTGTTGCCGCATGTCAACCGGCAGGCGCTTTTCCGCGGCCGCTGGGGATACCGGCGCGGCAATTTGTCAGAGGCTGAATACGCGAAGCTGGTTGATGGCACCGTGCAGCCGATTTTCGATAAGCTGGTGGCGCAGGCGGTTACTGACAATTTGATCCGGCCGCAGGTGGCTTACGGATATTACCGCTGTTTCAGCCGTGGCGATCAACTGCTTGTGCGCGATGGAGATCGGGAGCATATTTTCAATTTTCCGCGCCAGACATCAGGCGAGCGGCTCTGCCTAGCGGATTATTTCAAGAGCGAGGTCCAGGGTGGCGATGTCGTTGGTATGTTTGTCGGTTCGGTCGGCGATGCCATCGGCGAAGCCGCGCGAGATCTGTTCCAAGCCGACCTGTATCACGATTATCTGATGACGCACGGGTTCGGGGTGGAACTGACGGAGGCGCTGGCAGAATATTGGCACGCGGTGATGCGGCGCGAGCTTGGCATCGAGCGTGCGATACCGTTACTTGACGGGGCTCCGGCGAAAACATACCAAGGCGCACGTTACGGTTTCGGTTATGCGGCCTGTCCTGATCTGGACGCGCAAAAGACCGTGTTCGAACTGCTGCGGCCAGAGCGCATCGGCGTGTCCTTGACCGAGACGATGCAGATGGTGCCGGAGCATACCACAGCGGCGATTATCGTGCACCATCCGCAAGCCCGGTATTTCACGGTGTGAGGTTTTTGGGCTCGGCAATCCGTCTGTTCGCCGGACTTACGGCTTTAACTCTAGCTTGGCGCTGCCACTGGCGCTGAGCTTCGGCGGCGGGGTATAAAGCTCAATCCAGTCGTAGAAGCGCAGGCCGTTGTGCACACAGTCCGAGAAGCTGTAGCGGTCGGCCTTACGCACTACCTCGCTCCATGAAAGCGGCATTGATGAGACAGTGTCGATGCGGCTGAACATCTGCGGTTCGGCTGCATAAGCGTGATAGCCGGCGACAAGCGTGGCGGTGCCCGCACATATTATAACCGGCTGGTTTCCGCAAGACTCGGCAAGAATTTTGGCGCAGGCGATGATGTCCTCCGCGCGCATGCCTACCAGTGACTTGCCTAAAAGGTAAAGCATCTGGGCCACGCCCTCGTCCTGATTTTTGGAGCCGTAGAACTTGTGCTTGAAACCGCCGATCTCGCCGGTGCCGGTGATGTCCGCAGCCATTACGGGATGTCCGGCGGCCAGGTATTGCTCAGCAGTGTGGACCTGGTTGGACTTACCATCGCCGGTGACGATCAGGACAGGTGCGGCAGAGTGATTGTTGGGAATTAGCGAGACGGCTGGAATCTTGATGCCGGATGGCAAGGAAAAAACCTGGCGTATTTCCTTGATACCGGCATGCTCTTTCACGCTGATGACCGAATGCTCGAACGGTATCTGGCAGGCGTCGCGGATGCCCGCCGCAGAGCGCACGATGCCGCGCAGTTTCTTTTGGGAGGGTTTTTTGCGCCGTGTCTCGATCTGTGCCAGCTCATCCCGCATGATGTCGTAAACCGAACGTGCGCCCGGCC
>JAQVQN010000423.1 GCA_028701555.1 Kiritimatiellia bacterium
CGAGCTGGAACGCGAACTGCGCGAACTGGAGAAAAAACGCCTCGCAGCCGACAAAGAGCGCAAAGACTCCGCTGCCGCGCACGACGAACTCGACGAGCGGCGCGCCGCTGTCACACGCTTCAAAACACTGTTGAACGAGATCGGCGAAGACCTGTCGCGCCAGCGCGATGCGGTGGCACAGTGCGTCAACCGTCTCGCTCTCGCCGGCAATGACCACGAGAACGTGCGCACCGAGTGCCAGTACCACGAAGAGCTGCGCCAGCAAGCCGCCGCCCGACACGAGGATCTCCTTGTTTCCATGAAAAAGTCCGGACTGGAAGGTGTTGAGGAGCGCATCCGCGAGGTCGAGCGCAAGTGGCAGAAGGCTTGCGCCGAACAAAAGTCCAGCATACTCGAGTCCGGACGCGTCGAACAAACCGTCAAAGGCATCAAGGCGCTCTGCGAACAGAACATGGCGCAGCTTGCCGCCATGCGCGCTGAGCGTGACACGGCTCAGGAGCGCCTGCTCGCGCTGATGCTGCCCGACGGACCGCTCGACGCGTTCGTACGCGACCGCTGCGGCGGCGACGCCGCCAGCCGGAGCGCCTTGCAGGCGCGCACCGCCGCCGCCGGGCAGGCCGCCGCCGTCACGGCCGAAACCATCCGTAACCGCGTGGTCCTGGCGGAAGGGCTGGCCTTTGGCTTCGTTTACGACGAGCCGCAAAACATGCTCACCGACCGGCGCGGACGTACAGTCGCGGATGTCCTTGAGGGCACCACGACCGAACTGCTTGAGCAGGAAGAGCTGATCAGCGAGCAGACGATCAAGCTTTTCCGCCAGCTCGTGATGGACAATCTGGTCAGCAAGCTGCAGACCAGCGTCCTGCGCCTCAACGAGATGTCGCGGCGCATCGGACGCCTGCTCAAAGAGCGAACTTTCGGCAGCAACCGCTATGCCTTCTCCATCACGCCGCTCGAAAACTGCCGGCGCATCTATGAACTGGTGACACACTACCGCTCACTCGATCCTGAAAAGACCGAAGCTGACTTGCGCGCCTTCATTGAGGATCACGCCGAGGAAATCAAAAACACCGAGATCGGCGAGATCCCGCCGATCCTAGACTACCGTAACTGGTTCCGTTATGAACTGAAGGTGCTCACCGCTGGCGCGGACGGGATCGTCATGGACCGCAAGGTCAAGAGCATCGGTTCCGGCGGCGAGCAGGCCGTGCCGAACTATCTGCTGATATTGACCATCGCCCACTTCCTCTACGACAAGGAGAAAATCCGCCTGCCGGTGCTGATCTTCGACGAGGCCTTTTACGGTATCGACGCCGGACGCCGCGACCAGCTTCTCGGCTTCGCGAGCGACCTCGAACTCCAGCTCTTCGTGGCCTCGCCTGACCAGGACGGCGTGAAAAAAGAGATCCCTTACTCAACCTCGATGCTTGTGGTCAAGGACGCGAACTATCATGTCCATCTCTATCCCTACCACTGGAGCGCCGCGCCCCGGCAGACGGAACTGCTCGACACCGCGCACAACGAACCCGGCCCCGCCGCCTTTGGTCAGGAGCTTTAAAGCCCAAAAAGCTCAACCATATCAGCAAGACTGGGGAGTGCTGATGGCTTTATTTTACTACTTTGTCTTTCAGTCCAGGCTTGCCAGCACCTTGCGATAGCAGACAAAGACCTCATGACAAGCCGGGCACCGCCACCGCCGCCACCCGCAGAGCCCGCATGCTCCTGAGCTCCCCCCACTCGGCGCCGCGCATCCGGCGCGCGCCGTCCCGCCGCCGCGGGCCGAACAGCCCCCGGTTCTCGCTGAAGACCCGGTCCACGAACCCTTTCCCGCCCAGGGCCATGCCGTCCGTGAAATACCGCACCCGGCAGCGCAGCGCCTGCTGGACCGTCAGCTTCCCGCCCCGCTCCAGCACCCGGTCCACCGCCCCCGTGCCGATGCCCGGCCGCACCACCTTCCCGGTGTACGCCTCGCGCTTCTCCTCCCCCGCGACGTACAGCAGCACCCTGTAGCGCGCGCTGACCCGCCGCCAGTTAAGTCTGTGTACCTGTCCCTCTGTTGCAGCTTGCCCGCGCTCATGGCCGGCTTCCTCGTGTCCATGAACCTGTCCCTCTGTTGCTGACGCCTCTAGGCGGCGCGGCTCATGCACCTCAGCCAGGCCCTCGCGCGCGGCCCTGCCGCCCCCGCAGGCCTCGCCGTAGCCGCTCCAGCGGTACTCCTTCGGGTCGGACACCACCTTCGCCCGCACCGGATTGAGGTCGATGTAGGCCGCCACCGTGGCCTTGGCCTGCTCCCGGCCCTCCACCAGCACGCTCTTGAAGCGGTCTTCCCACAGCGTCCCCGTGCGCTTGTGGCGGGCGTTGTAAGAGACGCTGTAGCGCTGCTTCAGCGTCTTCATGAAGGCCGAGATGTCGCCCATCCGCGCGCGCAGGCGCTCCTGCTCCTCCTCGACCAGCCGCGCCTGGCCCAGGCCGCGCCACTCCTCCCACTGCCTGAGCGTGTCCGCCACGCGCGCCGGCCCGTACAGCGCCCGCATGCGGCGCACCAGCTCCTCCTCCGGCACCTCCTGCCGCTCCGGCACCTCCACCAGCAGGTGGAAGTGGTTCGACATCAGGGCGTAAGTGAGTATCTTGACCCCCGAGAAAGCCTCCGCCTTGCGCATCATCCTGCGGAAGATCTCCTTCTCATCGTCCGTCAGCCGGAAGTTCCGGTCAACGATCCGGCTCACCACATGGTAGCA
>JAQVQN010000038.1 GCA_028701555.1 Kiritimatiellia bacterium
ATTACGACGCCCTGAACCGTATCACGCAGATACATAAAGAAGAAGGACGTAATCAGGAGGAGATCAAGGCGTTGGAGTTGTATGTCGAGAAGGTTGAGGCCAGACCCCGGCCAGGGAACGCGCTGGTGGCCGGGCGCTTCCGGTTGGCAGACGCATACAGGGAATACGGGAACCTGCTGATGAGGGCGTGGTCAACGAATGTGACTGCCGATGCGGAGCAGCGTGAAGCTGGTCAGCGCGAGGCTGTGACTTGGCTGACCAAGGCCGCATTGGGCTTTGGCGGCGTGGTTGCCATGCTGGAGGGCGAAGGCGCCGCCGCCTACCAGAACAACGCAGAAGAGAAAAAGCGTAACGAGCAGATGGCGGAGCTGGCGATGTTCACAAAAGCCGTCTGCCTGACACAAATCAATTACCCTGCGGATCGTCTGCCGGCCTTGCGTAAAATGGCCATTGCTTCGTTCGAAGATTACGTCAAGATTTACCCGGCCGGCCGGTATGCTCCGAGGGCGCAGTTGCAGATCGGCACCCTTTATACGATTCTTGAGGATGTCCCGAACTCGCAGGCGGCGTTTGAAAAGCTCAGCAAAAACTATCCTGAGTCCGACGAGGCTAAAAACTCAGTGCCGATGTTGGCTGCGGCGTTGATAGACATGGGGCTGCGTGGCGAAGGTGTGGCCAAGTACAGGCAGATGTTCGCAGTTGACGGCAGCTATACCGAAGGGCAGTTCATGGCGGCGGCGACGGCTTTAGAAGATGCTCGGGAATATGACATGGCGTTGCAGGCTTACGACAAGGTTCTGGCAACTGCGAAGGACATTTCGCAGGTTGCGCTCGCCAAGCTCGGGCGGGCCCGCTCTTTGCGGGGGCAGAAAAAGTTCGTCGAGGCGCGCAAGCTCCTGGAAGGGTTTATCAAAGACCAAGAGCTTGCCAAGCTGCAATTGGTGGTAGATGCCAACATGTTGCTGGTGGATGTCGCGAGTGAGGAAGGCAAGGACGAGCGGGACGACAACGAGCGCACCAAGCTTTTCAATGCGGCGGTGGATGCACTCAAAATGGTCAAACGATACCGCACTACGCAACAAGAGCTAGCCGAGTTGGATCTGATGGCTGGTGAGATGCTGCTGCGTAAGATGGATGCGGAGAAAAGTTTGGGGCTCGCTACCCAGGCGGCTGAGACGCGCGGCAAGGCGATTGTCGCTTTCCAGGTGATGATCATGAATATCAATCCGGGCAACGTCAACCTTGCGGGCGTTCTTGAAAAAGCCTATTATTATTGTTTGCCGCTTCTTTTGGAGCACAAGAAGTATCAGGATGCAGAGGAGGATTGCCTGAAATATCTTGAGATTTTCCCGAATGGACGGTGGACAACGGATGTCAGGAACTGGCTGAATCAGGCGCGGATCGGGCAGTGAGCGCGAAATGGGTAAGGAGCGAACGATGAAGAAAAGCAAAGATACTGTTTTTTTGGCACTGGCAATGGCGGCTTTGGTTGCTGGATTGGCTTCAGCCCAAATACAGGGTGTGATCACAACGCCGGAGGGACGCAAGATCGAGGGAGCAATCAAATGGCTGCCGCGCCAAAAGGCTTACGGCATTACGGCCAAGGGCGGCAATGTCGAGCTCGAGATGGAACCTGCAAACATCAGCGAGCTTCGTATCCCGCGTCCGCGCGAACTTGATACGGCGATCGATAACATTAAGCAAGGCAATGCTGCGGCGGCTGTGCCGGTGCTCGAGAAATTGTCCGCTGATTACCTGATGCTGCAGTGGGACACTGTGGCCACGCGGTATCTGGCCGAGGCGCATATCAAAGGCGGAGGCGCCGACAAGGCTTTGGCTGTTTGCGAAAAAGTCATAACGGCCAATCCCGAGGCCGCTTATCTGGGCGAGATGGCGCCGCCCTACTGGCAGGCGCTGCTGGCTTTAGGCCGCACCGCCAAGCTTGAGGATTTGCTGTCCAAAGCGATCAAGAGCGGCGACCGTCGGGCCTCGGCCTTCGCTCTGATCATGCGTGGCGATGTCATAACGGCAGAGGGCGAGACTCACGAGATCACGCGGCGCTCGCTGCGCGATGGTTATCTGCGCGTGATCACGCTCTACCGCAGCGAGCGGGACGCGCAGCCCGAAGCGCTGTATAAGGCTGCCAAAGGTTTTGAGAAGCTTGGCCAGACGTCACGCGCAGATCAGCTCAGGACAACCCTCAAGGCTGATTTTGCCGCGTCGGAGTGGGCTCGAAAGAGTTAGCCGGACCGAGAGGCGAAGAACCCCGTTCTGGGTAAAGGTGATGTAAAACGATTTTTCAGTTAGCATTGAACAGCTAGCCGGAACAAAGGAAAAAAGCGAGAGGTAACGATGAAAAGACTGGTAATGTCGATGTTGATGTTCGCATGTTTGACAGGGGCTGCCGTAATGGCGCAGGATGCGGCTCCAGCCGCTGCAGAGGCTCCGGCCGTGGCAGCGGAGGTGCAGGAACAGACTGCGGAAACCGCTCCTAAACCTAAAAGCTCAACTGGTTTTTTTGCGGTGGTTTTCGGTTCCGGCTGGCTGGGTGTGTTGCTGTGGTCCGCGCTGTTCGGTTGCGGTGCCGCGGCGATCTATTTCAGCGTTGATAGCTGGGTTTTGATTCGCCCGCAGAAGATCATGCCGCAGACGCTGATTGACCGGGTCAAGGCTGGCATGGCCGAGGGTGACGTCATCAAGGCGATCAAAGCTTGCGAGACAGAGCCGGGCCCGATGGCCAATATACTTTCGGCCGGATTCTCGCATGTCGAGGAAGGCTTTGACGTGATCCAGGAGTCCATTGGCGCGGCGGCCGACCTTGAGACCGAACGCATCATGCAAAAGCTGACCTGGATTTCTGTCTGCGCCAATCTGGCTCCTATGTTAGGGCTGCTGGGTACGGTGCAAGGTATGATCATGGCGTTTAGAACCTTGGCCACGGGAGCTCCGGACGTAGGTGCGCTGGCGCTGGCCATCTCGCAGGCCCTGTGGACCACGGCTGGAGGCTTGACGATCGCGATACCGGCCATCACGGTCTACTATAGCATACGCAATAACGCCAACCGGCTGATTCTGCGGATGCAGGCAATGACCATGGAGCTGATTAAGGATCTGCGTAACGTTGAGGTCGTGAACGATTAGTGATGCGGCGGCGCCCGGCTGTAGGCTGTGCGCCCGCACGCTCCCGCCTCTGGAACGGAAAAAGAGGCGGGCGGCAGAATGCCGTTGTGTCGGCACGTATGGTTATAGGCAAAAGCAGTTAAGAATAGGCGGGTTGATCCGCAAACGGGGTTGAGTATGGGCAGACGGTCAACGACAGAACAGTGCGAACTGGATATGACGCCAATGATCGATGTGGTTTTCCAGTTGATCATTTTCTTTGTGGTCACGCTTAAATTGACCACGGATGCCAATCCGGACATATCGCTGGAAGATGGCAAACATGGCGTTACGCTGACTCAGGAGAACATGCCGCCTAGCACACTGGAGATCGAGTTAGACAGGCGCGGCAGGATTTCGATACATAACGCGACCTTGTCGCCTGATATGCTGACCAGAATCATAAAAAACCGGATCGTGCGGCATAACAGCAACGAATTTCCTGTGCATATAAAGGCGGATCGGCGCTCGCAGCACGATCAGGTCAAGAAGGTGATGGACATCTGCACGGCGGCAGGCATTTGGAAATTGTCGTTTGTGGCGGTTCAGGAGCACAAGTCTCAGAAGAAGAGAGATTAGGAGAAACATTGTTATGGCTTATCAGCGCAAGAAGATCAAAGGAGAGGCTCCTAAACTAGACATGACGCCAATGATTGACGTTGTGTTCCAGTTGCTGATTTTCTTTGTGATCACGCTCAAGCAGGAGGATATCCTTTCCAAGCTCTCCGCAGCGCGCCCTGCCCCGAGCACAGACGAGCGTATCAAAGAAAACCCGCCGGAGCTGATCAATGTCTTAATCGCTCCTCAAGGATTCGTCTTTAACGGACGTACCATGCGGCTGCCGGAACTTGATCGGAGTATCGAACGGTTGTCGGGTTACAGCACGAGCGCTATGGTGGTCATCAAATGCACTGCTGATTCGCCGCACGCGTTCCTGATTCAGGTTTTGGATGTCTGCAACAAGTATGGCATGACTAACCTGTCGATTTTCAGCATTTGATAAGGACTCTGACATGAGTAGCAATGTGGATATGAACGAGGTGGACACCCATCTCGCGGAAATAGCCCGGATGTACGCGAATGACAGCCTTGCTGTACGCATGAAGGTGTTGTTCACTGGTATCAAAGCGCCTAGGCAGTCGAAGGCCTATAAGCTGGCCATGATCGAGCTGCAGCGCCTGTCGGCACCTGTCGCCGCGATCATGCTGCCAATGCTGGCGGTCGGACTGCTGATAGTCATGTCTAGCGGCGTGTCAATTGAGGATCGTATTATTGAGACGCAGGTGCTGGAGGCCGAAGAGCTTAAGGATCTTGACAAGATTGAGGAGTTTCAGAAACCAGAAGAGCAAATACAGGACATCGACGTGGACATCCCGATAGACAGCCCGGATGTTGACGTGCAGGCTGACGCACCGGATCAGCCGATGAGCCCGCAGCCGCAGGCTTTCGATGCGGTGATGATGGTTAAAAGCCCGGTAATCCTCAAGAATATTTATGGCAGCACGCGCAATACCGGAACCCGCGGCGCACAGTTAGTCCGTTTCGGTGGCGATAAACAGACTGAGGAGGCGGTTTTGAGGGCGTTGCGCTGGCTTAAGAAAAACCAGAACAAAGATGGCTCTTGGTCTAACGCCAAAGTGGCCATGACCGGTTTGGCGGTACTGACCTTCCTTTCGCATGGCGAGAAACCGGGCGAGTCGGTGGAGTTCGGCCCGACCGTTCAGGCGGCTCTTGAATTTCTGATGAGAGTTCAGAACAAGACCACCGGCAGGCTGCCCGGCAATTATGACCACCCCATCGCATCTTATGCTTTGTGTGAAGCCTACGGCATGACTCTTAACCCGAACGTCAAGGTTGCGGCAGAGAAATCGCTTGAGCTGATCATTAAAGGCCAGCATCCTACCGGAGGCTGGACCTATAACATGGACCCTAATCCTGATAAGGAGACAGGGAAATATCGTGACGACACTTCATATATGGGGTGGTGCGCTCAGGCGCTTAAAGCAGCGTATTTGGCGCGTCTGCACGTTGACGGACTTGACAAGGCCATGAAACTGTCGATCAAAGGATTTAAGGCTAACGCGCATCCGGCCGGCGGTTTCGGTTACACCAGTCCCGGGCGCGGCGGGTTGACCAGCGTGGGTACGCTTTGCATGCAGCTTCTGGGCGCTTCGAATGAACCCGAGGTCAAAAAGTCTCTGGAGTTGATCGGAACCTGGAAGCCGACGTTCTCTTGCTACACTCGGATTGCCGAAGAGATCAAGAAGGTTCGTAAAGAGGATCTTAAGGAAAACGATAATCCGCTGGGTTATGCCAAGCGCAAGCTGGCCGCTCAAATTAATCCGGATGAACGCATGTTCTTTACTGCTTCAGCCCAGTATTATTTTTATTATGCCACCCAATGCAAGTTTCACGAAGGCGGCAAGCATTGGGAGGGTTGGAACAAGATCATGAAGTCCAATTATGTCAAGGCTCAGCAAATCGAGAATAATGCGATCAAAGATGCCAAAGGCATTGACCGTGATATTGGCTGGTGGACCAATGTTGATGCCCATTCTGACCGTCCGGTCATGGACACCTGTTTGGCCGCCCTGCAATTGATGGTTTATTACCGCTATCTGCCGACCACAAGTAAGGAGGCTGTTCAGGTGGAGGAAGAACTGACAGCGACATCTGTCGATGCGGAAGACATCAAGGTCGACACCGGCAATCTGTGAGAAGGTTGATGGTGCATTAGTTCTGCCTACACTATACAGCTAATGCACTAATGAACTAGTGAACTAATTCACCATGCCTTTCCCTCTCTTCTTGGCGTTAAAATATTTAAAACCGGCAAGGTCTTTCACGTCGGTTGTAACCTTGATTTCGGTGATCGGTGTGGTGCTGGGGGTGGCCATTATCATCATTGTCCGCGCGGTTATGACGGGCTTCGGTGACATGTGGAAAGAAAAGATACTAGATTTCAAGCCGCATATCACAATCTCGCCGCTGGGTGGCGGGGTCATCGATAACGAAGAGGATCTCTGCCGCCGCCTGGAAATGGTGCCCAGTGTTTTAGCTTCCGCGCCGGGGCTTGAAACGCGCGTACTGGTAGAGCACCGTCGCCGGGTATCGGCGCCGCTGATTATAGGCACCGACCCTGAAAGGGCTTTGCGCGTCATGAAGCTCGACCGCATGGTTGCCGGCAGTTTTGACATAGAAGGTGATGCGGTGGTAATCGGCGTCGACCTCGCGGGCGAATTGGGTGTGATGGTTGGCGATGACCTGATGGTTTACTCGCCGATGAACCTGGTTTCAAAAGACGAGGTCTATTTTGCCGAAAGGCTCACAGTGAAGGGCATTTATGAGTCTGGACAAAGAGATTTCGACTCGGGCTTTGTGATAACTTCAATTGCCGTGGTGCGTGACCTGATGGGAATGAAATCCGGTGTATACTCAGTGCATCTTAAGACCGATGACCCGCAGAACATTGCGGAGTTTGCGCGGGTGGTTGACGAGGTGCGGGCTCTAACTCCCATGTATGCGGTGCGGACTTGGCAGGAGGTTGACAGTCAGCTCTTTAATGCTTTGGCTGTGGAAAAGAACATGATGGTGATCCTGCTGATGTTTATAACTGTGGTGGCGATTTTTTGCGTGACCAACACTTTAATCGTGCTGACCGTACAGAAAACCGACGAGATCGGCTTGCTTAAGGCTTTGGGCTTTTCCTCGAGACAGGTGATGGGCGCTTTTGTGTTGCACGGGTGGATACAGTGCCTGATCGGCACAGTGCTAGGCATAGGCGCAGCCTTGCTGATTCTGCACAATCTGCATGGGTTGGTCGCCTTGCTGGCCCGTCTGGGCGTTGAGGTGTTTCCCAAAAGCGTTTACGGTCTGGCGCAGATACCTTGGCGGGTCATCCCGCGCGAGGTTCTGGATGTGGCTGTCTCTGTGATAATGTTCTGCACGGTCGCCAGCATGCTGCCTGCCTGGCGCGCCGCCCGCATGGACCCGGTGGCGGCCTTGCGTAAAGAGTGAAGAGTGAAGGCATGATTTTAGAAGCGGTAAATCTTTTTAAGACCTATGTGTTGCCGCACAAGCGCGTCGAGGTTCTCAAGGGGGCCGCACTGACCGTTGAGAAAGGTGAGCGGGTGGCGATCGTCGGGCGCAGCGGATCCGGCAAGAGCACGCTGCTACATGTCCTAGGCGGACTTGACCGACCGGATGCTGGCGAGGTGCATGTGGACGGGCAGGCGCTTTATGCTGTCTCGCCCCGCGCGCGCACCGCTATTCGCGCGTCAAAAATAGGCTTGGTATTTCAGTCGTATCATCTGTTGCCGGAGATGGACGTAACTGAAAACGTGATGTTGCCGACCATGACCGGCGCGGTCAGGATCAAGAAGGCACAGGCGCGGCAGCGCGCGTTGACGCTGTTGGATCAAGTTGGCCTGGCGGACCGCGCCACGCACATGCCGCTGGAGTTGTCCGGCGGGGAGCAGCAGCGCGTCGCGTTGGCGCGTGCGCTCATTCACGAGCCGACATTGATTCTTGCTGATGAGCCCACTGGTAATCTTGACCGCATGACCGGGGCGCAGATCATGGATTTGCTGTTCGGCCTTTCATGCACCAGAGATCTGTCGCTGGTAATGGTTACACACGCTCCCGAGACCGCGGCGCTTTGTGACCGGGTTCTGGAGTTGCATGAAGGCGCACTGGTGGCTAAGCCTTAATTCTAAGGGCGTTTCGCGCCTGGCCGCGGCCGTCCTTTGAAGCCGCCGCCTGTTTTCTTGTCTGGCTTAGGAAAACGTCCGGGGCGTTCCATTTTAGCTCCCCGCTTATCCGCTTTAGATGCGGCAGGAGCGTCTATTTTTTTCGAGTGCTTCTGGAACGGTTTTTCAAACCAGCGAGATCCAGTACTTGCAGGGGTTTGTTCCGGGCGAGAATGGCGCTTTTCCGGCTGACGGGGCTCGCGCTCTTCCCAAGGTGGCGGAGGAGGTAGCGCACCCTGCGGTTTTTGGCGGTTATGCGTATTGACGCGGTCTTTTCCTGCGCGGGAGGATTCTTCACCACGCGAGGGCGGGCGTTGTTTTGCCTGGCCGCGGTCTTTGACGCCGCCGCGATCGTCGCGGACGCCTTGCCGATAGTCCGATTGGCCGCGACCTTGGCTGCTGCCGGAAGGGCGTCGCTCCCTGCGCGAGTTGTCTCTGAAGCTTCGTTCGCGCGGTGGCCGGTTCTTGTTAGCCCAAGCCGGCTTATTAGTTGCCGAGCCGTCTTGGACCTTGCCAGCCGCTTTCTCTGCCCGCTCGGAGTGGAAAGCGTGTTGCTTGTCGATTTCGATGGGTTTGCGGATCATCCGTTCGATGGCACGCAGCAGATTGCGCTCTTCGGCGCTGACGAACGAGAAGGCGGCACCGGCGGCACCGGCGCGGGCGGTGCGCCCGATGCGGTGGACGTAAGACTCAGTCTCCTCCGGCAGGTCGAAATTGATCACATGCGTGATTCCGTCAACATCGATACCGCGCGAGGCGATGTCGGTCGCCACCAGCACCCGCACGCGCCCTTTGCGGAAGGCCGCCATGGTCTCGGTGCGGACACGCTGCGTCTTGTCGCTGTGTATTGCCCGGGCGCTGATGCCGGCCTGTTCCAGCTTTCTTTCGATCTTGTCCGCGCCGTGACGCGTTCTCGCGAACACCAGCACTTTATCGAATTCCGGATGGTTGGTCAGCAATTCCACAAGTAGTTTGTCTTTATCGACTCTCTCGACGAACATCAGCTTCTGGTTGATTCTGTCAACGGTCGGCTGGTCTGGCGAGATGGTGATATGCACGGGGTCCTTGACAATGGACTTGGCGAGGCGCATGATTTCCGGCGAGAGTGTGGCCGAGAAGAACTGCGTGTGGCGCTCAGCGGGCAGCTTTTCGATGATTCGGCGGATGTCCGGCAGGAAGCCCATGTCCAGCATGCGGTCGGCCTCGTCCAGCACGAATTCGCAAATCCCGTCAAGCCGCAGATGACCCTGTTCCATCAGGTCGAGCAGGCGTCCCGGGGTTGCCACGACAATATCCGCGCCACGTTTCAAGGCTGTGACTTGGGGGAATTGGCTGACTCCGCCGAAAACCACCGCAAAGGGTATGCCCAGAAACTTGCCGTAGGTCGTGACATTCTCGGCGATCTGCGCGGCCAGTTCACGGGTCGGCGCGAGGATCAGAGAGCGCGGTCCACGCGTTTCTGCGGATTTAGGGGTGTCGGTTAAGCGCTGCAAGATCGGCAAAAGAAAGGCGGCGGTTTTGCCGGTTCCGGTTTGGGCACAGCCCAAAAGGTCTTTGCCCTCAAGCAGGTGCGGTATGGACTGTTCCTGAATCGGTGTGGGGTTGACATATTCCGCTTCGGCCACTGCGTGCTGGAGCAAAGGATGCAGTTTACCAAAGACATTTCCAGAGAAAACCTCAGGGATTTCTCCTTTAGGCTTCGGAATTTGTCTTGGCATATCGCGTTCGGCAAGACCCGGATGGCGGTTTTTTCGGCGGAATGGTGGCCGTTGGGGGCGTCCGCCACGGCGCCCGTAAGATGATTCTTGATGCATTTGCGCTTATGATATACGCTTTTTTGCGCGCAAAGTCAAGTTGCGGCACGGGTTCTAGAAATTCAGGAAAGATTCGCTGTGCAAATGTCTATATGATACAGAAGGTTTTATGAGCGGCAACGAAGACATTCGGGATGGTTGTGTGCAAAATTTGCTGGTAAAGGCGCAATTCGCGCTTTTTGCCTATGTTTGCGCCTTGGTGGGAGACACCCAGGATGCCAAGGATGTCTTGCAGGAGGCAAATCTGAAAATATTGCGGGTGCTGTCGGATTATGATGCCTCTCGGCCATTCATGCCGTGGGCCAAAAGCATCGCTTATTACGAGGTTCTTTCATACCGCACGCGCAAGTCCCGTAACCGTCTGACTTTTGCGGACGACTCTTTCTTTGAGTTAATCGCGTCTGATGCCGGAGCTATTCTTGAAGAAGCCGATCAGGACATGACTTGTCTTGAAAGGTGCATGCGGAAACTGTCGGGGGTGATGCGTGAGATGGTGGAAGCCCGATATATCAAAGGACTGGAAGTCAAGGAACTGGCGCGCGCAAGAAAATGTTCGGCCAACGCAGTATCGCTCTTGCTGTTCAAGGCCCGGCGCAGCCTGGCCGAATGCATCCGGGGTGCGCGTCTGAAAGGGGTGTCGCCATGAACCCGGTTCGGACGGTGTTGGACGAGTTTGAAGATCTGACCGCCATGATCTTGGACGGTGCAGCCGACGACGCGGACCGTGTGCGGTTCAACGAGATCGCGCAAGAGTATCCCGAGTTCCGCTCGATCTGGCTGGAACAGGTCAGGCTGCACGCGATGCTGGTGTGCAGGGGCGGGGGGCGCTCCGGGGTGTTGGCCGATGCGCACGAGCTCGTTTTCCTCTCGCAGCCCCTTCGACAAGCTCAGGGCAGGTCATGGCCGCCGGAATACCGGCTAAACGATCAAAGTGCGCCCTGGCCCACACCCGCTCCGCTTGAAGGGAGGGGCAAGCGTCGCTTGCCCGTGGAAGCGACGGAACGCGTCCTTCCAGCCGCGGCAGTGCCGGCAGTTTCGGTAGTGGTCGGCGCTGTCGGTGCTGCCGAAACTTGCGGGCGGCGAATGAGTGTACGGTTTCGCAAGCTTGCGGCTGCTGCTGCGGTGCTGGCGCTGGCGGGTGCCGGGCTGTGGCTGGCGGCGGGTGACGGTCGACGGGCGACCGGCGACGAGCGGGTTGCAGGAGAAGTGCCGTCAATCGCCCGTCGCCTGTCGCCCGTCGAGATCCTGCATCACTGGGGCTCATGCAACCTTGAGGTGCCAAGGCAGTTGCCGGGGACTTT
>JAQVQN010000424.1 GCA_028701555.1 Kiritimatiellia bacterium
GCGTGCTGGAGCCCAACACTTTCGCGTGTTTATTGCGCCACCCCTTGCGCCGCGCGAAGACGGTCATCTGGTGGCCGCGCGTGAAGAACAGCGGCGCATCCGCGACCAGAGCTATGCCGTATAAAAGCTTTATCCAAATGCTGCCCGGCCTGCGGCCGCCAGACCAGCGCCGTCGATCAACCCATTGCCGCACCATCTGCACCCAGAAACGGCATGTATAACGGAACCCCAGAACATCAAACCCGTCTTTCAGCAGACGAAAAATATCGGCATCGCTGAAACTTGCCCCTGCGCCTGAAACCAGCCGCTGGCGGTTGAACGCAGATGCCATGCTGAACTTTTTGCGATGCTCAGCCGTCATCAGAAAAATACCGCCGGTTTTAAGTACGCGATGACATTCCCTGACCGTGATATCCGTTGCAGCACCACCAGACAGCATGCCGTGAGCCAATACCACGACATCGAACTGCTTGTCTTCAAAAGGCAGCTCACCGTCCGCACCTGCGCACAAAACCCGGTCTTCCCCCAAAACCGTTGCCACCAGATTGCGGCGCTGCAGGGTCGGCTCGACGCTGACCCAATAACCGCCGCTCTGGCTTAAAAGCCGACTTGCCCCAGCATGCGTGAAGCCGATGTCGAGCCCCAGTCTGATCCGCACTCCGGATAACTGCATGAAGTGCAACACAGCGCTAGTCTCGCGCCGCAACGGCAACGAATGTATGATCTCTCGCCCGAATTGTCTGTTAGAGGTTTTGCGCATGAAAAAGTCCAGATTTACTTGACTTTATCACGTCCAGTCCCCTGCTGTCAAACTACAGCCGGTTCGCGATGAGCTCGTATTTGGCTATGGCGTCGCGAATGCACTCCATCACTGCCCGCGAAGAGATGGTGGCCGCTGTGATCGCGTCCACTTCTCCGCCGTCCTTCTTGACACGCCAGTCTGCTTTTACCGCGCGTCCCAACAACGGCTGACGGAAGGAGTCGGACTCCATCTTGGTACCCAGCCCCGGGGTCTCGCTGGCAACGAGTTTCTGGTAGTTCACCAGTTTACCGTCTGTGCTGATGCCAACCATCAGTACTATCTCGCCGCCATATCCATTGTTCGAGCGGCCTTCCAGCGCCACGCAGGCTGGAACTCCGTCCTTTGCTGCCACAAAAAAAACAATCCCATCGGCTTCACGTTTCACGGGTGTCTCAACGCCCGCGGGCATGACCCCGGCAGCGGCCTTTGCGGTCCGCAGCTCCAAAGCCGCCGCAATCGGATCCTTCGTCTTGCTGTAAACCGCAGCCAACAGGGCCGAGCTAACCGCGCAGATTACGGTCAGCACCAAAATCATTTTGATTGTGTCTTTCATGTTTACTCTCAATTGCTGCCAAAGACTCTGTTGCGGGTGGCACGGTTAATCAGTGGCGTGAAAGCGTTCATGACCAGAATCGCGAAACTTACGCCCTCCGGATAGGCGCCGCTATTTACCGTACGTATCAGCATGGTGATGATGCCGCAGCCGATACCGAAAACCAGCATGCCGCGGCGCGTGACCGGGGTGGTCACCATGTCTGTCGCCATGAAGAACGCGCCGAGCATGAGCCCGCCGGAAACCAGATGCATCAGTGGCGGCAGCGATGTGGCTGGCGCGGCTAGACGCAGTACAGCCGCATATATTAGCACGGTCAACAGATAAGCTGCGGGTATATGCCAGGTTATGACCTTACGCACCAGCAGATAGGCCGCGCCGATAAGCAGCGCCAGGGCCGAGGTCTCGCCGATGCAGCCGTTGACATTACCCAGAAAGAACTCGCGCAAAAGAGAGAGATCGAAAAAAGGCAGGTCTTTGCCAGCCTTGAGCGCCTCTTTGGCGTAGCCCAGCGGCGTGGCGGAGGTGGCCGCGTCAACCAATGTCTCCGTGGCCTTGGTGGCGGCATCGGCCGCCGCCCAGCGCACTTTGAGGATCCACTCCGACGCGCTCCAGGTGGTCATCGCGCCGGTAAAGGAGATCAGCATGAAAGCCCGGCCCGCCAACGCCGGATTGAAGGGATTGTAGCCCAGTCCGCCGAAAACCTGTTTGGCAACCACGATCGCGAACAGTGAGCCTGCTGCGGCCATCCACGACGGCAGTGCGGGCGGCAGGTTGAAAGCCAGCAGCATGCCCGTCACTACCGCGCTTAAATCCGAGATGGAGTTGACGCGCCGCATGGCCTTGCGGCAGACCCACTCAGCCAGCAGACAAGTCGCAACGCAAACTGTTGTCAGCCGCAAGGCGTCCAGCCGGAAGAACCACAAAGCAGCCGCGAAAGCCGGCAAGAGCGCGATCACCACGTCCAGCATGATGCGCTCCACCGATGCTCCGCAATGCGTGTGCGGCGACGAGCTGATAATGTAAAGGTCTTTAGATACTTCAGGTTTCATAACGATTAAAGGAACCACTAATGAACACTAATAAAAGTGTCGCGCATTCACAGGACTAACTTTTGCCACTCCAATTTAGGCCGTTTGAAATTCAGAACGAGACCGACTTTATGATGAGTGATTTTAAGATAATTCAATATTTGTGCCTGTTCTATCTGTGTGATCCTGTCGATCACCTTGGTGTCTACCACAATCTGGTTGAAAACAATCAAATCCGGAATGTACTCTCCGACACAAACACCTTTGTAAGTCACGTTATACCTTTGCTGTTGAAAATAAGGTATATTCCTTAAACCAAATTCCACGGCCAACGCATTCTCGTAAGGCTT
>JAQVQN010000425.1 GCA_028701555.1 Kiritimatiellia bacterium
AGCTAGCCGCACCGGAACCCAGTTTGAACGCGCCTTCGGGCACATACACCATCTCGATGGCATGGGCGGAGAGATCGACCGAAGCACCTGCACCGTCTGCGTTCCGGTTCCAGCGCAATTTGACCGTAGCGCTGAAGGTGCCTGACCCGGCGACCGAGCGGTGGATGAACGCGCCGCGTCCGTCTGCGGGAACCGTGATGGTTGTGCCAGCAGGTGCGGTGTGACCGGTTGCCGTCAGCGTGACCGGCATCCATGCACTATCCCCGCGCCACTTGAAAAAGACCCAGGCCGCGTCCCAGTTCTCAAGCGCGAGATCCGAGCCGGTGACATTGACGTTAGCCAGTTCTGTCCATGCGGCGCGCCACGAGTTGTCCCATGACACGTCGAACTGCACGTCCACGCAGCCGGGGACATCGGCGGTTGCCAGAGAGAAATTCGTGACCGTGATATTGTTCGCTGAGGCTTGCTTGGCAATGCTGAGTACAGTTAGAAGGACGCAGATGGCCATCGAAGTTTGTTTTTTCATGTTGAATCCCTTGTGGTTTGTGGTTATTGGAAGAGTGTGCTTAGTAGATGCGGATCATCAGTCCGCGTGAAGGCATGCTAAGCCCCAGTAGTATCAGTCGGTCATATCCATCGCCTGATCCGCCAAGAAACCGGACATACGAGGCCGTCACCGATATGTCGCGGATCAGCCATGTTTTGCAATAGCCGTCGTCGCCGCCGCCTTTAAATCGGTCGAGAGCATACGCATCAGCCTGTGCACCGGATACGGCGAGAAACATCACTGCGAGCAGAAAGTTCCTTGTCCATTTGTTTTTCATGTGCATCATTTTTCCTCTTTTAAACAATTCTTTTCCAAGTAAGCAAAACAAAAATACAAAATAATTTTTACGAAAGCAATACGAAAATAAAATAAAATAAAAAATAAGTCATGTTGCAAATCCGAGGCGGATATTGTAATCTTCAAAACACGTTAACAGGCATGGTGCGCGGATGGTATCCGCGGCCATAAACAGTAGAGGTGCTTGCAAAACCTCCAGTTTGCGCAAGCGGAGGGTTCTGGGTTCAGGGGGCGGTTGTGCAGCCTGGACAATGTTTCTTGGCGTTTGCAGAGGCTCTGCACGCGCCTCAGTAAAGAAAGGTGGATGTTATGAGCAGAGTGACAATGTGTTTTATGGTTGGTTTAATCTTGGCGGCCACGTTTGACGCGGCGGCGGCGGAGGATTGCGCCATTGATCAGAAATACCGGCCGAAACTCTTCAAGCAGTTCGGCGATCACGTCAACGTGCCGGACGGGCTGGCGCAGGACAGGCACGGCAACGTCTATTGCGCGGCGCCGAATTTTGTGAACCAGTCTTATCCCGGAACCATTATGAAGATGGATAAAAAGACAGGCAAGTGGTCGGTTTTCGTGGCGGGGCTGAATCATCCCGAGACCGGGCGCGGCTTTCCCATGGGAATGGAGTTCGGCGAGGACGGGCACCTTTATTACTGCGACAACCAGTATTTCGCTGACAAGAACTACAAGTCGCGCGTGATGCGCGTTGTGATCGACAAGAACGGCGAGCCGCAGCGCATTGAGCCGGTGGTCGAGAATATCAAGCTGGCCAATGCCATGCGCACGCGCGGCAACGCGATCTATTTCACCGAGACCTTTTTCGATATCAAGGGCAAGAACCTCGGGGGTGTCTACTGCGTGCCGATGAGCGCTTTCAAAGAGCAGGCCGTGCGCCTGCTGCCCAAAGAGCAGTGGGAGAAGGATCCGTACTGCATCGGCGTGACGGAGACCACCCCGCTTAATCATCGCAACGACACTGCGGCCACGGACGGCATGTGTTTCGACAAGCAGGGCAATATCTATACCGGCAACTTCGGCGACGGACACTTCTACATCATGCGCATGCAGAAAGACGGCTCGTATGCCAAGCCCGAGACGCTGTTTTACGATCCCAAGGTGATGCCGAGCGTGGACGGCGTTTGTTACGACGCCAAGCGCGAGCGCGTGTACATCGCGGATTCGGATCGCAACGCGGTGCGCTACTGGGACATCAAGGCCGAGAAGCTTGGACTGCTCTGGGAGAATGGTGACGACGACGGCGCGGGCGGTCTTTTGGATCAGCCGTGTGAGCCGATGGTGTGGGACGGCAAGCTGCTGGTGGTGAATTTTGACATGAGTTTTCCGGGTCTGCTCAACACCAAGAACGATGAAGTCCACACGATCAGCGTGATCGAGCTGGACAAGGGCGGGTGCCCGGTGCTGAACCTGTTCAGGTAGGGGGCGCTACGGGGTATTGGCCGATGCGCACGAGTGGAGCCGCTCCGGGGTATTGGCCGATGCGCACGAGCTCGTTTGCCATTCGCAGCCCCTTCGACAAGCTCAGGGCAGGTCATGGCCGCCGGGATACCGGCTAAACGATCAAAGTGCGCCCTGGCCAACACCCGCTTCGCTTGATGGGGATGGCATGGATCGTGGTGGCGATCAAAGTGCGCCCTACCTTTTCAACACGGCTTTAGTGTGACAAAATTCTAAAGTTATTGTTAAGGATTAAGGATAAGATGCAGGATTTTTTGGATTTCAAGGGTAAGACGGCGCTGGTCACCGGCGCGACCGGCGCGATCGGCAAAAGCATCGCGCAGGGGCTGGCGCAGTGCGGCGCGCGGGTGTATTTGACTGACCTGAAGCAAGAGGCAGTGGATGCGGCGGTCGGCGAACTCGCCGCGGCCGGG
>JAQVQN010000039.1 GCA_028701555.1 Kiritimatiellia bacterium
CCGACTTGCTGATAGAGCGAACCGACCCCGATCATATACGCGAACTGCCGTCCCTCCGCAGGCGCGGGCAGCTGCTCCCCCGCCACGCCGCCGAAACGCTGCGCCTGCGCCGCGACCCCGACCTTGTCGACCGCGCCTGCCCATATCCAGCCGTCCGGCGCGGAGGTTGTATATCCGCCCGCCGCCACCGCCGGAAGCTCGAATCCGCCGTTCGTCACAGTCACGTCGGCCCGGCAGGCCAAAACGAACACGACCCCGACCCCAATGTACCGCATCTGTTGTTTTCTCATCTTAAGGACTCCTTTTTTATTTAACCGGAAAACTTTTGACCGCATCAACATAAGCTTCCACGTTGTCCCACGGCACTTCCGGCGCGAGCTTATGAGTGGGAGTGCAAAATAAACCTCCCGCCGGGCCAGCGCTCTCCAGATTTCGCCAGACTTCCTCGCGTATCTGTCCGGGCGTGCCGTATGGCATCAACTGCTGTGTGCCGATAGTGCCGCTAAATGAAAGATTCCGCCCGTATTCCTTGTGCAACGCTTCAAAATTCATGCACTCCGGCTGAACCGGATTCAGAATATCCACGCCGACCTCGATCAGGTCATCGATAAACGGCTCAACAAATCCGCACGAATGATAACTGATCAAAATGTCGGGAGCGACCGCCTTCGCCGCAGCGATCACACGGGCCAGCCGCGGCTTCAGCCATTCGCGGTACATGCCGAGCGACATCAGCGGCGTACGCTGCATGCCGATGTCATCGCCCAATCCCAAAATATCAGCGCCCGCCGCCGCGAATTTGCGGACGCGATAGCAGGCGCGGTCAGTGACCACATCCAGCAGCCTTGCGGCCATCTCCCTGTCGCCGACCATATCTACAAAGAGGTTTTCCATCCCGCGCAGATACCACGCGGTCTCCCAGACCGTGCACTCGGCCCAGACGAACACCGCCAAACCCCGTCCGTGTATCTCGTCAACCCTCGGTTGCAGATAGGAAAAATCCATCCCCTCAAAATCCGGCCAGGGATAAGCTTCGATGTCTTGCACCGAATCCGCCCGCATCAGTGGATGATACATGCGGGTCATGTGGTGCGCGTTCGGGTTCTCCTCATGCGCCACCCCCCACCCGTCATACCTGACCGGGTACGCGAAGCCGTCCGGATAATAGCTCCGCATACGGGCGGCAAATTCGGTTACGCTGTCTTCTTGTTCAGCAACACCCTGCGGCCCGCGTCCGGGTATACGCCAGACCTCGTCAAAGTTCCACACAAATCCGGGATCGTAAACAATCCTGTAAGGCGCTCCAAAAAAGCCGAGGTAGTCCCCGCCGGCTGCCGGATGCCGTCGGTCGAATTCCACTTCTAAAGCCGGACACAAATCCAGCCCCACAGGGGCGGTCTCGTATCCCCTCCGCCTATACATGCTCAATAAGTTTTCCCTGGAATTCATCATGCCCTTGCCCGAAAACAATGTTCCTTTTCCGATCTCATGTGATGACCTTACACGCATCGCGGCGAACGTAAAAGAACAATCATCGTTCATTTTGTTCATGAATTGGTCATTTTGTTAACCATTGTCAGCGATATTAATCCCTTGAAATGACGCATGCTTTTGTGTCATTGTACTCCCAATGGTCAAAAATTGTTCATATGCTGATTTAGCCGACAACCGCATCTTTCAAGCGCTGGACGCGGCCCGAGTATGGCATCTGCAGCGGCACGGCTGGCATCTGCACGCGACGGGCGGCAGTCAGCATGTGGTCGGCGACACGACCTATTGGTGGCACGGCGAGGAACGTGGCGGACACGCCTCGCACCCCTTCGTCATTGTTCAATTCACCCTATCCGGATGGGGACACTTTGAGCAACGCGGCGTCTGTCAGCGTATCGGACAGAACGAAGGTTTCCTGGCCGTTGTACCTTCAGAGCACATCTATTATCTTCCCGAGGACTCCCCGGATTGGAAGTTCATCTGGTTAGACGTCTGGCATCCTTATGCGGTTCTGCGACTTGTCGAGATGCGCGACAACTTTGGGCCAAAGCTTGCTGTTGCTGCTGATTCCCCTGCCATGCGGCAGATGCTCAACATCCTCCACAGGTTGGCGCACGGGCTTTACTCAGACGACTACATGCTGGAAAAAGATGTTCTCTGCTTTGTGCTTGAACTGGAAAGCCAGATGGTGCTAACCCGGTATCCCGCTGAAGCGCGTGAGCGGCTTCTGCGGGAAGTACGCGATCTCGTGCTGACGCAACTCCCGAACACCCTGTCCGTTGACAGGCTTTCCCGACATTACCGCAAGAGCCGGACACGCTTCAGCCAGATTTTCAAGGACACGACCGGATTATCCCCGGCGGCCTTCATAGATTCTGTCCGCCTTTCGCATGCGGCGGCACTGCTTGAGGGCGGCCAAGACAAAGTCGAGGTTATCGCGCGTACGGCTGGCTATGCCTCCGCCACGCAATTCTGCAAGGCTTTCAGGAAATATTACGCCTTCACCCCGGGCACATACCGTAAATATTTCGGCAGAAGCACTCCCTCTTGAGCCTCAACACCCACGCTTCGCGCGTATTCCGCCTGCCGACTCGACGGACTTTGTTTTCTGGAGCATGCCGGCACCGCAGAACGGGACATACCCTTCTGCGGCACCGGCATGGACACATTGATCATGGCCAAACGCTTCAAGAAAGCCGATTTCAGCCGCTACGCTCAGCCGATTGCATCCGGCCCGCTCTCGCCGGTCCGTATGCGGATGCACTCGGGCAGGTCGAGCACAAAAATCTTTCCGTCACCGATCCTGCCAGTTCGCGCGCCTGCGATGATGGCATCCACCGTAGGCTTGACAAACTCTTCATTCACAGCAATTCGCAGCTCAACCTTCTTAAGCAGGTTGATTTCCGTAGGGATGCCGCGATAGGTCTCGGTATACCCCATCTGCTGGCCGCAGCCGATGACGTTGGATGCCGTCATCTTCGTAACCTTGGCCGCACTCAGAGCGTCTTTCACATCTGCCAGTTTGTCGGGCTGTATAACAGCTATAATCAGTTTCATGCTATTTCTCTCTTTCTGTTGGTTATTTGGTCAGGAAGCCTTGGAAGTCTGGATAGGCTTCATTTCCGTGCTCGCCTATGTCGAGTCCGCTCAACTCTTCTTCGCGGGTCACCCGGATACCCATGATAACTTTGATCGCATACCAGAAGATCGCAGAAAGCACGAGAGTGAATATACCCACTAGCAGCACTCCTTTGAGCTGTTGCGCGAATTGTGCGGAGCGGGTCAGATCAGTAGCAAGCCCTGCAATTTCGGCCGCAACTTTGTTGTCGTAAAAGATACCTAAAGCCAGCGTTCCCCAAACACCATTCAGCAGGTGCACGGAAAGTGCGCCGACCGGGTCGTCAATGCGCAACTTGTCAAACAGCAGTACGCCGAATACAACCAGCACACCGGCGATCAGTCCGATGATCGCAGCAGAGCTCATCGAGACAAAGGCGCAAGGCGCGGTCACCGCAACCAGTCCAGCCAAACATCCGTTGAGGATCATGCTGAGGTCGGGCTTCTTGAGTATCAACCATGAGGCAACCGCCGCTCCCAGAGCAGCGGTCACTGCCGCCAGGTTAGTCGCAACCAGCACATGGGAGATGGCACTGCCATTACCGGCAGACATCGTTGAACCAGGGTTGAAACCGAACCACCCTAGCCAAAGGATCAGCACGCCCAAGGCGACACTGGTCATGTTGTGCCCCATCACGGGCTTGATCATGCCGTTAGGACGGAATTTCTCAATGCGAGGCCCGAGGATCAGCGCGCCAGTCAACGCGGCCCAGCCGCCAACCGAATGCACGACCGTAGAACCGGCGAAGTCGCGGAAGTTATGGAAAAAAGCGTTTATACCATCAGCCGCTTGAGAAGCGGCCAGCACCCCGCCACCCCATATCCAGTGTCCGCTGACTGGATAAATAAAGCCCACCAGCAAAAGACTGAACGTGAGAAAGGCTTTGAATTTGATGCGCTCGGCCACCGCACCAGACACGATAGTGGCGGCCGTGCCGGCAAAAACCAGTTGAAAAAAGAACTTTGCCCACAAAGGAATCGGGGTCCAGTTTATTGCCGAGTAGACACCTTCGTACGTAGCCGAAGAGAAGGGGTTCATTGCAGCATACGCAGCCCCCAAAGCAGGCGAATTGTCAGCACCTGATACAAAAAATAACCCTTTTAAACCGAACCATAGGTTGCCGTCACCGAACATCAAGCCCCATCCCAGAACCCAGAACGATAGCGTCGCCAGTGAGAAAACTATGAAGTTCTTACAGAGTATGTTAACGCAGTTCTTGGCGCGGCATAAGCCGCTTTCTACCATCGCAAAACCTGCGTTCATCCAGAATACCAACATTGCGGCAACCAGAACCCAGACGGTATCCAGCGCGATGCGCATGTCGCTCATGCCCGCTTTCATAGCCTCAGCAGCATCTGGCGACACCGCCTCTTGTGCCAATCCTGCGGCAGCCATGCTGACCCCGGCAAGCGCAAACAAGATTACTTTGCAGTTTCTCTTTGTCACATTCATTTTATACCTTTCAGAAATAAACCTCTTTAACCAAACCTTCGATGCTGATCCAAAAGCATTCTGGGTGCCAACCTCGGATAAGAAAAAAGGGTATTATATCTAAACTGTTGCATGCGAACGTTTTATAACTTACATTAATGTACGCTTGCCGTTTTTAGATCTTTTGCAAAAGACGACAATAATGTCGCTTCGCTTTTTTCAACGGTCATTAATTACATCAAGACGAAATAAAACAAACTATTTTGTCACTTTTAAAAACCGGCGGATACGAGTTAATAAAGCTGAATCGTTCACACTGAAACTCGCCAGCAGAATCGAACCTTGCGCATCAGCAAGCGTACAGGTATGATGTCAAACGTTTTCTGAGGCGGAGGAGCAAGTCTCTGACCCGAGGATAAGGCTCAATGTCGCATTTCCGCGCATGTTATGCCCGCAAAGTTCTGTTGCGTTTCCGTCTCAGAATAAGAACGGAAGGATATTAAAATGCAGGCAGCCTGTGACAACATTCAGATACGTAAATTCAAGAACGCGGACGATTACCGCCGCAATTTCGTAATCCCGGAGCAGATCAAAAAATACCTGCCGGGCGGCAAGCATTTCATTGACGAGAACATGCTTAAGGGCTGTCTGGAGACAGCGTCGCAATCACCCTGCGATACAGTGCGTATCCGCGAGATCCTGGCAAAGTCCAAGATGATCGAGACCCTGCTGCCGGAAGAAACCGCTGCACTGATACAGGTTACAGATCCAGACCTGCTGGCGGAAATGGAGCAGACCGCGCTGGCCATCAAAAAGTCGGTTTACGACAACCGTATCGTTATGTTTGCCCCGCTCTATATGAGCAACCTATGCGTGAACCGCTGCGCGTATTGCGGCTTCCGCTGCGGCAACGAGGCCCAGAAACGCCGTATGCTTAACATGGATGAAGTCAAAGAGGAGATCGCCGTGCTAGCCGGCAAGATCGGGCACAAGCGCCTGATAGCGGTCTATGGCGAACATCCCGACACCTCTACCGAATACATTGCAGAAACCATTCGCACCGCATACAGCCATATCGTTAAATCACCGCGCGGCGCGGAGGTCGGCATCCGGCGCGTTAACGTCAACGCCGCGCCCCTGCCGATCGAGGACTTGCGTGTGCTGAAGACAGTCGGCATCGGCACCTTCCAGGTCTTTCAGGAAACCTACCACCGTGCCACCTACGAGCGGATACATCCGGCCGGCACGGTCAAAGGCGACTACAACTGGCGCACCACAGCCTTCCACCGCGCCATGGAGGCAGGCGTGGACGATGTGGGCATGGGTGTGCTGTACGGTCTATACGACTGGAAGTTCGAACTGCTGGCCTCGGTTATGCACGCGCGCGACCTAGAGCAGCAGTTCGGCATCGGCCCGCACACGATCTCCTTCCCGCGCCTGGAGCCTGCCAGCGGGACTGACCTGCCAACCAACTCGCCGTGGCTGATCGACGACGCGACCTTCCGGCGTATCGTGGTCATCACCCGCCTTTCTGTGCCCTACACCGGCATGATCGTCACTTGCCGCGAGAGCCCGGAGTCGCGAGACTCATGCGTGCGTTGCGGTATCACCCAGATGGACGCCAGCAGCAATATCGCAATCAAGGGTTATAGCGATTTCGCCAGCGAGACACAGCAGGAGAAGGATCGCCAACAGTTCGTGCTCTCCGACAACCGCACGCTGGAAGAGCTGATAGCGCACCTAGCGGAAGAAGGCATTATCACCTCTTTCTGCACGGCAGGCTACCGCTGCGGGCGTACCGGCGGCTGCATCATGGATGCGCTCAAGACCGGCAAAGAGGGCAAGTTCTGTAAGATCAACGCAGTTCTGACATTCCGAGAGTGGCTGGATGATTTCGCCAGTCCCGCGACTTTGGCGCTGTGCGAGCCGGTGCTGAACAGAGAACTCGAGCAGATACGTGAGACATTGCCGAAGTTTTACCCCACGGTCAAAGAGCACTATGACCGCATATGCCGCGGCGAGCGGGATCTGTTCTTCTAATTCCATGCACACGCTTTTCATTAAAATGCTTCCGCTGGTGCTGCTGACGCTGGCGGGCTTTCTGCTAAACCGCCTAAAGTGGATTGATGCCAACTTCAACCGCCAGTTGTCGCTGGTGATGATCAACGTCTTCTATCCCTGCCTGATCTTAAGCTCCATTTTAAGAAACTTCACATGGGAGACGCTCTGGCGCAATTGGATGGCGCCGGTCGGCACAGCCTTGATTCTATTGTGCGGCTGGCTGGTTGGCCGCCTGACCCTGTCGCTGCTCAAACACCGGACAGAAGCTACCCAGCGCAGTTATCTCTTCGCCTGCCTGATGAACAACTACTCGTTCCTGCCAATACTTATGGCTGCCGCTCTGTGGGGCGAGGGTGCCGTGGCCCTGATCATATTCGCAAGCCTCGGCGCTGAGTTGTGCGTGTGGACGCTGGGCGTCAAGACCCTGACCGGCGGACACCTGAACCTGAAACTGCTTAGAGACCTGTTCAGCCTGCCAATGTTGGCTCTGCTGACATCCTTTCTTTTGCTGGCCGTGCGCTCCCTTTGCGAAAGGCATGGCAGTCTGCCCGTAACGGGCAGTTGGATTGACGAGCTTTTGCGCACCGTGCTGGAAACGTTCAGGATGGCCGGCGGTGCCACGATTCCGGCATCGGCATTGGTCTGCGGTTCGCGCATCGCAATGCTGCACCCGCGGAAAATCTTATCGCAACTCGTCGGCGGCTCGGTCTTTTTGCGTCTGGTGCTGGTACCTGCAATCTGTATCGCTGCCCTGCTGATAGTCCCGCTGCCGACCGAAGTTAGAAATGTGCTGGCTCTGATAGCGGTAATGCCGGCAGCCATGGTGAGCGTCACCTTCTCAGAGGTTTACGGCGGCGACGCGGATTATTCAGCCGCAGCAGTGCTGGTCTCGCACATCGTGTGCCTGATTACCATACCTGTCTGGCTGTGGCTGGTACTGTGACCCCGACATACGGAGAAGGGGCGTGCGTCGCTCGTCCCTAACGTCCGGGCAAGCAGACGATTGCCCCCCCGCGCTTCGCACTCTATGATTACCATGTCAGCCACTGATCGGCGGTAGAGCGCTCTTCGGCGCGCAGCCACATCATGATGGCAACGCGGAAATCGTCATCTCTCTCGCTGATGCGGTCGATGCGCTGATAGCCGTGGACATACGCGGCCCTGAGCTGAAAAACCAGGCAGTCGAGCTGATACTGCAGATAACCACCGACCTCGTCTATATCGCTACAGCGTGCATCATATCGCGCATAAAGGCTCCATGACCAAATGTCGTTGAGCTCATGCGTGAAACCGCCGTAGACCAGATTCTCGTTCACGCGACTCCATTGTGCCACCGGCGAAAGGTCATAGTCTAATAAGTCATGGTCGCGGCCCAGATATCCGCCACCAAAGCGAAACTTCTCCGTCAGCCGATAGAACGCGCTGAGATCGACATAAGCGAGAACATCATTTTGGGCATCCCATTCGGCGTGAGCTTTGAGATCGAAATCTTCGTTCGGCATGAAAGACACCTTGGTGCCAGCCAACTGCACACCATCCTCGTTGATCGGCCCATCGGTGTCGAACGGTATGCCTAGGTAAACGTCCCAATCAAGAACCGTGCGCATGCGGCCTTTGGAGTCGCGGGTCTGCAAAAGATTCCGGAAGCCGGGGCGCAGACCGTGCCAGTCGTAAGGCAGCCATGTGCCATCGAATCCGAAACGGTCAAGCCAGCCGGAAGAACGATCGAAGCGATCAACCCCGTAAACGCGGCCGTTGTCGGCGCTGTAATGAACAGGCTGGTAACTGTAGTCCAAATACGGCTCAACCACATGACGGTATCCACTCTTCCAGTCCGAGGTGGCGCGTAGCGAAGCTTGAACGCCTAGGTCTGCTGAGTGCCTGAAAACGTCGCTTTGCCGTTCGGTGTCTGAATAATAGGTTCCGCGATACCCCGCACGCGGCACCACGCTAACAACATCGCCGAGCTTGAAGGGGTATGTCAGGCGGTGCGCCGTGTCTACCCGCACCAAGTTGTAATCGGCCCATGAACCGGGATAGTACATGTAGTCCGGCAGCGCGTTCTCATATTTAGCCGCATCGCGGTTAAGATAGCCAGCCCGTGTCTGGCTCTCGTAATTTATGCCCGTATCAAAGACCGGTTGCGGCATGATGTTAAGCCAGCCTTCAGGCAACCGTGCCACCCCCGCGTAAAAATCATTCAACGGCCCGCTGGCAAGGACGCCAGCGGCCCAGGTGTGCTCACGGTGCGACAGAGAAACGAAATTAATAGGGATGCTTTCGCCTCGGTTGGCGCGGTCAAAGAAATCACCAGACACCTCTGAATCGCTGACGTACATTCCCCTTAAAAGGAATTGATCCCGTGGCGTCAAGTCCGCCGCATGCCGCAGACGCAGGCGATAACGCTCGTCGTTGATTTTTGACATCCAGTTCATGTCCCGCATTTTGTCTGGCGGGTCCTGATCCCAAGCATAGTATGTCTCCAGCTTGCCTTTGCCCCACTCGCGCAAATCCCATGTGAAATTCTGGCCGACGGCCACCCCGCGCCGCGTGCGATAATCTAAATGCGTTGAACCGTAAAGTTTGGGCCCTCTATCGCGCGGTGACTCATAAATGTTAAACACGTATGTACCCAATAAGTAAGCGCCCCACTTTGAAGTATACCCCGGAATCAGGCGGAACCCGTAATGCGTGTCTATGTCACGGTAGTAGTAGGGCAGGTATCCGAAAGGCACACCGAACAGAAAAGGCACCGCGTTGAAAACCTCGACATAGTCATTGTCTTTATAACGGCCGCGCCCGGAAACATGCCAATGCCAATGCCCAGGCGCGTTGGTGCAGGTGGTCACGCACATATGACGGGCATCATAAACACCATCCTCACGACGCGTGACCTCCTCGGCGCTGACATGGAAAACTCCGGCCTGCATCGCCCCGACGCCAGTCAGCCCGGCTCCAGTCTTGTAGTTGTACTCGATATAATCCCCCGACCACGAGCCAAAACCACTCTGGCGGAGCACCACATTGCCCCTAGCCTGGATGTCGCCCTTGTCGCGGTGCAAACGCACACGGTCGGCGCTCATCTCGTGATTCTTGGAACGCACCTTGACATTGCCGGTAGCTGTGACCCATCCGCTTTGACGATCCACCTCAAATTTGTCGGCCAATATCTCGGCACTGCCGTCATCCGCCTGCTCCGGCGGTATTACGCTGTTCGCTGAATCGGCCCGCACCGCGACACAACCTGTCACAGCCGTAAACCCGACCACCAATGCCAAAACCGTTATTCGTTTCATAACTGACGCCCACTGGTTAAAAATTAAACCTGCTCAAGCCACATCATTGTTATACCGTTTTTGTCTCGCCAACGGAATACAAAACCTTTCCGGTCTGCCCGTCCGCTATGCTGAACGACTCGGGGTGACGGTACATTTCGGACTTGAACGTGAGCTTGCCGGTGTACCGCCGCTGCAATTCCACCAGAAACGCTTCGTCTTCGGTGCGCAAACGCTCCAGAACACCGGGCGCCACGACAATCTGTAAGTCAACTGCCCTTCCCTCGTGACGGACTTTGCGCATCAGCGCCGCTATTTGGCGCTGTATGTCAACGCTCAAAGCCAGCGGTGACTTGATCAGACCGTGGCCGCGGCAATACGGGCAGTCAGAGTACATTTGCGAGAGCAGGCTCTCTTCCTGACGCTGACGCGTCATTTCCATCAGGCCGAGTTCTGAGATCGGCAAAACATTAGTTCGCGCCCGGTCGCGTTTGAGAGCCTGTTTCATGGTCTTATAGACCGAGTTCTGATGCTTGCGCGACTTCATGTCGATCAAGTCCACCACCACCAGACCGCCAATATTACGCAGGCGCAGTTGCCGGGCCACCTCTTCCACCGCCTCCAGGTTAACCTCCAAGATCGCGTCCTCCTGCGAACCCTTGCCGCGATGACGGCCGGTGTTGACGTCGATCGAGATCAGCGCCTCGGTCTCGTCAAAAACCAGATAGCCTCCAGACTTGAGGTTTACCTTGCGCCGGAAGGTCTCCTCCAACTGCCGCTCTACCCCGTAATGATCGAAGATCGCCAACTGGCCGCTGTAGTGGTTGATGACATTCTTGGCCCGGCGGGAAATTTTTCCCGCCACGTTGCGTATGCGCGTGTAGGCCTCATTGTCATCGATCGTCACGCGGTCGATCTCTTCAGTAAGCCAGTCACGCACAACACGTTCGACCAAGTCGGGTTCCTGGTATACACAGGCGGGCGGGCGCAAGTTCTTGATGTTATCCTGAAGCTCTTTCACGACTCCCACAGGTTGCGCAGGTCTCGCACGAAGGCGCGCTTGCTGGCACC
>JAQVQN010000426.1 GCA_028701555.1 Kiritimatiellia bacterium
GACAATGTGGACACGCCGCGTCGGGCCATAGTCGGCTGGGACACCTCAATGACCGTCACAATCGCGGGTCAAGGCGGGAAAGGCGAACCCTTCTCAGTTATTCTGCTAAAAGACAACAAGGAGAGCGACAAAGTGGCGATGCAGTTGCCTTCCGAAGGCGGCAGCCGCGACGTGCAGTTTAAACTCACGCACCCCGAGGTCGGCACCGAAACCTACATGGTGCGTATACCGCCACTGCCCGGAGAAGTGCAGACCAACGACAACGAGATGGTTGTGGCGGTGGACGTGTTGGATGCCCGCAACCGTGTGCTGTTTCTCGAAGACGTCCCGCGTTTCGAGAGCAAGCACATGTCACGTGCCCTTTTCGACAACAAGGACATAACCCCGCTGGCCTTCTTCCAGATGCCTAGTCGCAGGCTTTCCGGCGCAAAGGAGTGGATCGCCTACGGCGACCGCCAGGGTCTCTCGTTCGACCTCACGCTGGATCAGTTGCGTCTCAACAAAATCATCATTTTAGGCGACTTCGACTCCGACGCGATATCGTCGGAACACTGCCGCACCATTCTTGAGTTTGTCGAGCAGGGAGGCAGCCTGATACTGTTGGGCGGACAGAAACTGTGGGGCGACAACGGCATCGCGCGCACTGATTTGGCAAAACTGCTTCCGTTCCGGCGCGCCGGAGCGCCTGCCATCGAAGGCCGCTTCAATGTGAACTGGACCGCAGAAGGCCGAGCCCACCCTGCCTTGGCGAACAACCCGGACATGCCTGCCGCGCTGCCGCCTGTGCTTTCGGTTTTCACAGGCGCCACCCTATCCGGAGGCGCTTTCGCACTGGCTGAAGCCGTGACCGACAGCGGCAACCACCCTATCCTTGTCTCGCGCGTATACGGTCAAGGCAAGGTAATGGCCGTTCTGACAGACTCGCTGTGGCGCTGGGCCATGCAGCCGGGCGAGGAGAAACCATACCAGAAATTCTGGCGGCAGATCGTACAGTGGATGTCGCCCTCTGAGAGCGCAATGGACAAATATCACCTTGAGCTGTTTACAGATGCTGGAACCATTGCGGTCGGCGACCCGGCGATTCTTCAAAGCAGGCTGGTGATCCCGCCGGAAGATACACGGAGATCATGGCGGGTGACCTGCGTTGTCACAACACCTTCCGACCGCCGAATCAACCTGAACATGACCGGCCGCGACGTGAGCGCCGGACGGGGCACCGCGTTACCCGGTTACATAACCGAGTTCACCCCTAATGAGGCCGGCAACTACCGCGCCGTCGCCACCGTCGAGATCGACGGCAAGAAGATTGAGTCCAGCGCCTGCCTGTTCACTGTGCGGGCTACTTCGCAAGAAACCGTGCTGCGGCCTGTCAACGAAAGGGTGCTGAAAGCACTGTCGCGCACAAGCGGCGGACGTCACGGCACTCCTGATGAGATCGATGCAGCCTTGCAGGATCTGCGTGTCTCAGAGCGTCGCGAACGCAAGCTCGAGTACAGCGCCCTCTGGCAGAAGCCTTGGATCCTGGCTTGCCTCATCGCCCTTCTCGCGATAGAATGGGTATTCAGAAAATTACGGAACATGTCTTAACACGCCGAGGGGGGGCTCAAATGAATAAACTACGGAAATTATTTCTCGCAGGCCTTTGCGCTCTGGTTTACGTCGCCGTTGTGTCAGCGCAGACGTATGATATGACCAACAACCTGCTCAAAAACGGCAGCTTTGATGACCCCGAAGACCCATTGAACCACTGGATCTATGCGTTCGACCACAACAAGCACTATCTCAACAACTACAAGTACGTTTCAGTCGTGGACGATCCGGCCTCCATGCGTAAAGGCGTCTTGCGTCTGGACGCTACAATCCATGATGTGTGCATTAACCAAGGAGTGCAAGTCTATTCAGCCCCGATCCGTTTCGACCCCAAGAAAAAATACAAAATTTCCCTCTCCGCGCGTTCCGTCGGCACCACCGGCGGCCTGGGCCCCAAATGTCGTATCTACGCAATCGGTTACCGCTGGCACCCTAAGGCGGTTAAAAGCAACAACCCCGCTTTCGGCGACCTGCGTGAGGCAGTGCGCTTTCAACCGATCTACTTCAACAGTGCTGATACCGGAGAGTTCTCGCATGTGCCCAAACAATGGAAACGGGTCGAGAGGGTCATCCCGACTCCCGGGCGCTCTGAACTGCAGCAGAGCCATCTGGAGAACTGCGACTGGCTGATGCTTAAAATTCTTGCGCTCGACTGGACTGGCGTCAACAAGTGCAACACAGGTTACCTGTTCGTCGATGACATTAAAATCGAAGAGATCGGTCTGGCCGACAACGTCAACATCACCAAGGGTGCCGCCACTAAGGGTTTCGACGGCAAAGCCTGGTCAGGTTCAAACGACGGCAAAAAACCTTTCGTCCCCATCGGCGGCCCCCAACCCGTGCGCAAGAAATAGGGCGTTTTTATTTAGCTTTCCGATTTATCTAAACGGACGGATCAGCCTGTCTGCGTGCCAGCACAGGCAGGCGATCCGCCGTCGCGCGATCTTCCTACCGGAGGCCGCCCGCTTCGACACCATCAGGGGCCGGGGGTGATGGCCTGGGCAGCGCCCATGTGTGTTTGACAATCCCAGATCGATCATGATACCGTAAAACCGTCATCAATCGATGGAGGTTCTGTTATGTACGCCGTCACACTGTCGCCGAAATTCCAGGTCGTCAT
>JAQVQN010000427.1 GCA_028701555.1 Kiritimatiellia bacterium
GGTTGAGACCGAAGCAACCGAATGATCTTCCAATATTCCAGTATTCCACCATTCCAAAACAACTTGTTTTTTGTCTTTGTTGGGCCGCAAGGCACTTCTAACCGGGCCTTCCGGCCCCCTCCCGGGACGCCGTTGCTTTGCCGATTGAAATGCCGGAAAAAGGGTCTACTTCGCCGGAAATGGCTCTTGTTAGGAGAGGGCGGCTGTGGGATACTTTTTACATGGTATTCTGCGGTAAAGCGGGGTATGGGGAAGAACAGTCCAATTGATTCAAGGGCGGCGCTTTTTGAAGGGGCCGGCGGTGTAACGGGAAAGGAAGGTGGGCGTATGACGAAACGGCGCGATTTTCTAAAGGGGGTTTCATTGGCGGGCTCGGCCGCGCTTTTGCAGGCGGCGGGGTGTCAGACGGCTGGCGGCAACGCGGCGTCCGGTGGTCGTTCGGTGATGGGGCTCCGGGCTCCGGCTTTGGACGAGGTGCGCGTGGGCTTTATCGGCGTGGGCAAACGCGGGCCGGGCGCCGTGAACCGCCTGAGCCGCATCCCCAAGGCCAAAATCGTGGGGGTCTGCGACGTGTTCGAGGACCGGGCCGCCAAGGCTGCGTCGGACGTCGTGGCGGCCGGGCGCCCCAAGCCGGAGACCTACTTCGGCTCGGAGCATGCCTTCAAGAAGCTGTGCGAGCGTCCGGACGTGAACCTGATCTACGTCTGCACGCCGTGGCACTGGCACGTGCCGATGGCGCTCTACGCCATGCAGTGCGGCAAGCACGTCTGTGTGGAAGTGCCGATCGCCATGACGGTGGAGGACTGCTGGCGTCTGGTGGACATGGCGGAGAAGACGCGCCTGCACTGCATGATGCTCGAAAACTGCTGCTACGGCGAGGACGAGCTGTTCGCGCTGATGCTGGCCCGCAACGGCCTGCTGGGCGAGCTGGTGCACGGCGACTGCGGCTACATCCATGAGCTGCGCGCGGGCTTGACCGACAACACCTATTACGACAATTTCGCGCTGGAATTCTTTAAGAAGCACACCGGCAACTCGTATCCCACGCACGGGCTTGGTCCCATTGCGCAGTATATGGGCATCAACCGCGGCGACCGGTTCGAGCGCGTGGTGTCGCTGAGTTCGGGCGAGTTCGGTCTCAGCTCTTTCATTAAAGAAAAGTTTGGCGAGGCCGATCCGCGCGCGCATTTCCCCTACAAGACCGGCGACATGAGCACCTCCGTGATCCGCACGGTGAAGGGCCGCACGATCATGGTGCAGTACGGGCGCTACAGCCCGCGCCCCTACGACCGCATCAACCTGATCACCGGCACTCAGGGCACGCTGCGCTCCTACCCGCTGCGCGTCGCCCTCAGCCCCAAGTGGCACGAGTGGCTGGACGACAAGCAGCTGGCCGAGCTCAAAGCCAAGTACACGCATCCGCTCTGGAAGAAGATCGGCGACATCGCCAAGAAGAACGGCGGCCACGGCGGCATGGACTACATCATGGAATACCGCCTGTGCCACTGCCTGCTGAACGGCCTGCCGCTGGACTCGGATATCTACGACGGGGCGGCGTGGAGCTGCCTGGTCGAACTGACCGAGCGCTCTGTCCTGAAAGACGGCTCATCGGTGGAGGTGCCGGACTTCACGCGCGGCGCGTGGCGCACCGCGAAGCCGCTCGGGATCGTCGAGGTCTGATAACGCTGGGGAAACTGGCCTTCATGCGAAAAAGAGGGCTCTAAAGGAGAAACGGATGAAGAACGGATTATCGAGACGCGCGTTTGTGAAAACAGGGCTGACCGCGGCAGGGATTTCGGCACTGCCAGGCATGGGGAAGGCGCAGCAGGCTTCGCCGGCGTTCATGTGGGGCGCGCTCCTGCATATGGGCGTGAACAGCTGGTCCGACATCCCGGTGAAAAGCTGGGGCAAATTCAAAGGGGACGAGCTGCAGCTGGTCTGCCAGTCCGACCGGCTTCGTTTCGACGAGAAGGTCTGGCAGGCTCTGACCGCGCGGATGCAGACGGCGGGCATGAACCTGGTGGTGATCGACCTCGCCGAGGCGCTGCAGTACGAGAGCCATCCCGAGCTGTCGGCGAAGGGCGCGTGGACGGTTGAGCGTTTCCGCAAAGAGCTGGCGCGGCTGCGGGCCATGGGTCTGGAGCCGATCCCCAAGCTGAATTTCTCGGCCGCCCACGACACGTGGCTCAAAGAGTACGGCAAGCAGGTCTCCACGCCAATTTACTACAAGGTGTGCGCGGACATGATCCGCGAGGTCTGCGCCATCTTCGACAAGCCGCGTTTTTTCCATCTCGGATACGACGAGGAGACGGCGGGGCACCAGGCCCAATACAGCATTGCGGTGGTGCGGCAGGGCGAGCTGTGGTGGCACGACTTCCTGTTCTTCGTGAAAGAGGTCGAAAAGCAGGGCGTGCGGCCGTGGATCTGGTCGGACTACTACTGGAACCACCCCGGGGAGTTCCTGAACCGCATGCCGAAGTCGGTGCTGCAAAGCAACTGGTACTACGGCCCGACCTTCGAGCCCGAAAAACAGAAATACGTGAAAACGTATCTGGATCTCGACAAGGCCGGCTTCGCTCAGGTGCCGACGGGCTCGAACTGGAGCAGCGACGTCAATTTCAAGGGCACGGTCGAGTTCTGCAGGAAGAACCTTAAGCCTGAACTTCTGAAGGGCTTCCTGATGGCGCCGTGGTTCTTCACCCTTCCC
>JAQVQN010000040.1 GCA_028701555.1 Kiritimatiellia bacterium
GCCGCGCTCTCTCCGATGACGAACTGATGACAATGGTAGAGATGGGAGAGGAGCAGGGAGTCCTGGACGCCGAGGAAGCCTCCATGGTGGAGGGCATCATGAGGCTCTCCGAAATGATGGCCAGTGACGAGATGACCCCGCGCGTGGATATGGTGGGCCTCGATCTCGACACGCCGCCTGAGCAGCAGATCGAAACCGCACGTAAAGCCAGGCACCGTTATATGCCGGTATATGCCCGCACACCCGACGCCATCGAGGGGTTCTTGGATACGGTGCAGTTCCTGCTTGATCCCATCCATGACGTGCGCGCAGCCACCATGCCCGCACTGTTCGTCCCCGAAAATGTGGCGCTGGACGACCTGCTGGTAACCTTCCAGCGCAGCGGCAAGCACATAGCCTGCGTTCTAGACGAATATGGCGGCACCGCCGGACTTATCACGCGCGGTGACATTCTGGACCTTATAACTGCGTCCGTGGCTAAAGACGGCATAGTCGAAGGCTCTGTGATACGCAGGCTGCACGATGAGGTCTGGCTGGTCGACGGGGCTGCCAGCCTATACGAAATCAACCACCAGTTGGATTTGGCACTCGAGGCTGACGACTCCGACCGCATCGCGGGCTGGATCACATTCCACGCCGGAGGAATGCTGCCGCGCGTCGGACAGACCGTGGAAGCGCAGGGCTGCCGGATCACGGTCCGCAGCATGCGCAAACGACGCATAAAGGATGTGCTTGTTGAAATTCTGGAAAGGCCGGAACCGGAGGAGGAAGATTTGCCGCCTGACGAGTATGATATCGGCTACGACACAAACGACGATGGCGGCCTGCTTTGAAAACTGAACTGCATATTTTATCTTTGCTTTTCTGCTTTATCGGCAGTGCTTTTTTCTCGGGCATGGAAACCGGCACGCTATGTATCAATCGGGCTCGGTTGGCGCATTTGGTACGCTCTGGCTCAAAGACTGCGACCATGCTTGATAAACGCTTATCGGACATGCACAGCTTTCTCGCGACAGTCTTGATCGGCAACAATCTTATGAATGTTGCGTTAGCCACGCTTTCGGCCGGTTTGGCGCAATTACATCTACGCAATTACCCGGCTGCACAAATCATTTGGCAGGTCTTGATGGCCTTAATGGTGCTGTGCTTCAGCGAATATCTGCCGAAACTATTCTTTACGACACGCCCTTTGCGGCGAACGATGTATGTGATCCGGCCTTTTTACATAATTGAAAAGATTCTGACCCCGTTAACCGGTCTGGTCATGCTGTTGACACAGTGGCTTACGCCTAATAGCGGAGAGGGCGACCAGCGCTTCCTGATGACGCGCGAATATCTCCAGAATGTTGTCAGCGACGCCAAGGACGGCTCACGCATCACAGCTTTTGAACGCATGATGATCAACCGTGTGCTGACACTCCACGCGCAGACAGCCGCGCAGTTGATGACGCCTTTGCCGCGGGTGACCAAAACAACGGAAGGGGCATTGCTCTCGCACTGCTATGGCCTGGTTCGAGACTCGGGGCACACCCGTCTGCCGGTTTTCGACAACGACGGCCAATCGTGCGTAGGCGTACTAAACGTCCTTGACATCATGATCGCCGCGCCTGACCCGGACCGCACCCGTGCCGCTGACTACATGCAGTCGCCGCTCTTTGTCGCCGCAGACCTGCAGGCCGACGACGTGCTGCCGCTGATGCGCAAGCACCGCAAACATCTTGCGCTCGTCCGAGAAAAGGACACCGGCAAGGTTTTAGGCGTCATAACTGAAGAGAATATAATTTCCGCGCTTACACGCAGCCTGCAGGATGCCCGCGCATGACAAATGCAGCGCTTCACAAATAGCATGAAGCACTGCAACAATTGACGCTTCACAGCGGCTTCTAACGCGGATCAATGCCTAGGACGCTGCCGACCTTGCATGAGGCGGCAAACTGGCTGTCGGACGTGTGCAGCAGTGCCACACCCTCCCGTGCCGCTGCCTCCTGCATATCCGCAGGGATTTCCCGCCGATGCGCGATGAGGATGGCAGGTGCCCCCACCAGCGTGCATACCGCTACAGTGTTTTTATGGTTCTGCACCGTTATAAGCACCGATTTTTCAGTGCAGTGAGCCACCACGTCGCTTAAAAGGTCTGAGGTGTAGGCCGAACTGACCTCGGCCTCTGCATCCGGCACAAGAACCGGCTCCAAACCACATGCGTCTATAATATCCCGCAATTTCATACACCCCCCTAAAAACAACCATTAGACAACTTATCTCAGGCAGCCCCAGTTACCGTGAACGCAGCCCTGACGGTTGTCCCGGAACCTTTTTTTGATTTCACTTCGAATTCGTCCGCGACCCTTTTGACGTTTACCAACCCCATGCCGGCCCCGAACCCCAGTGACCTGATCCACTCGTTGGCAGTGGAGGTGCCATCACGGCAGGCCCATTCTACATCTTCGATACCCGGCCCTGCGTCACGTGCCACCACCTCGGCCTTGCCTTTAGCGATCTGGCAGGACAGCATGCCGCCGTCGGAATGGACGCACAGATTAATCTCAAGCTCATACGCCGCCACCGCGATCCGCCGGATCAGTTTCGGCGGCAACTGGCGATCCTGCAGCAGTCGCTTGATCTCGTTGGCAGCCTTGCCTGCATTCTCGAAATCATATTTGCAGACCGTGAACTCCCGCATCAGGTAGAGTTCTGAAACGCCATCTTGATCTAGGCTTTTGCCCGACGCCATCTCCAGCCGGTTCAGTTCCTTGGAAAGCTCTACAAGAAGCACTCGGTTGATATCGCGCTGACAGATGATGCCCACCAACCGCCGGTCACGGTTGAGGACAGGAAAGCGCCCGTAATGGTAACGGTTGAAGTATCGCAGCGCGAATGATATCGGCATGTCGTCTTCCAGCACAACCAGTTTGGTTGTCATATGCTTGCTGCAAGGGTCGTTGATATAACCGCCGCCTAGGGCTCGGATAATGTCGTCGATACTGACCAAGCCAAAGAAACGCCCATCCTCCTCCACCGGCACTCCGCTGATCTTTTTACGGCGCATCAGCTCCTGCACATCGCACAAAGGAGCCGACCGCGGCACCGTCGCCAGTTCCGTAGTCATCACATCACGCACCTTAAGCCGCTGGATCAACTCAAGCAGCACCAAGGGATCGTTGCCAACGCCTGAACCGGCTATGGACTTGGGCTCTAGCAGCACGCTGGATGGAGCAGGAGCACTCATTTTTTGGAATGCAACGCCGCGTTCACAGCAATGCACGCTTCATATTTAGATAGGCGGCAGGTGGCAAGCGTCATACGCAAGGTATCAGCCACATACACCATGGAAGAGGGCAACGGCTTGCCGTTAACCACAATCACGCCCGCAGCGCCCACAATTTGCGCTGTGCGCAACACCTGGTCGCCAGCCAAAGAGGTCAGCAACAGCATGTCCTCCTCGTCCAGCAACAGTACATCGCTCATTAAATCCGATGCCACAACATGCCGAACATCCTTTTTGTAGCCCTCTCCCTCGACCAGAACCTCTGCCTTCAAAGCCTCTGCCACTTCAGCCATTGTCATAAGAAAAATCTCTTTCCGAAAACAGGGCAGCACCCCCACAAAATTATTGTCGGACTTGCTCCTGCACCCGCATTCCATAAACCTCGAAACCAGAACCTAGAATCCAGAGACCTGAACCCTGCGCCCTGAACCCTATCGCACTCAAACCGGATGTTTTGTAAGCTAATTAATATATATGACGACCGCGTTTTAAACAATCTGAAAATTCATCGCCTTTTGTGCTTGGCATCAGCATGGTTTTATTGCAATAATATTTAACTTTTTTTGACCCAAAACGCTCTGGTTTGGAGACGGTACAAGCTAGAGATAACGCGGAGGTGTTTAACCGTGAATACCGCAGAAAAACCGGCGGCAGGTCTTTTAAAGCTCACTCCCGAGCTTAAAGCCTTTATCGCTGAATGGAAAAGCAAACCGGGCAACCTGATAATGGTTCTGCACCGTGTTCAACAGAACTTCGGCTATATCCCCCGAGAGGTGGCCTTCGAAGTGGCCGACCTGCTGGATATCCCGCTTGCCAAGATCTACGGCGTCATCACCTTCTATAATTTCTTCAAGCTCAAGAAGCCGGGCCGCAACCAGATTCAAGTCTGCATGGGCACGGCCTGCTATCTGAAAGGCGGGGAGGACATTATACAGGAGCTTGAGGGCATCTTGGGCGTCGGCCTTAACACCGTAACTCCTGACGGAGAATTCTCGGTCGAGGCGGTGCGGTGCGTGGGCTGCTGCGGCTTGGCACCGGTCATGGTGCTGAACGGCGAGGTGTTTGGCAAGGTCAAGACCGAGGACTTGCGAGGCATAATCGCCAAAACCAAGAGGGGCTGATAAATGCACGCCACCGTCTGTGACATTATCGCCGACCTGGTGCAGAACTCGGTCGAGGCCGGTGCGTCGCTGGTGGAACTGATCGTGCAGACCGAGCCGGACAAGATGAATATAACGGTGGCGGATAACGGCAAAGGCATGGACGAAGCAACTCTCGCCAAAAGCATGGACCCTTTTTACAGCGAGGCTGGTAAGCACGACCACCGGCGCGTGGGGCTGGGTCTGCCGCTGCTCATGCAAACTGTCGAAGCGTCCGGCGGCAAGGCAGACATACGCTCCGAGCCAGGCAAAGGAACGACGGTCGAATTCAATTTCGACACTCGTAACATCGACATGCCGCCTTTCGGCGACCTGTCCGACACAGCGCTGGTGCTGATGGCCTCGCGCGGGGAACATGAATTGATCCTGCGCCGGACTACGCCGGCTGACGCTTACACGGTGCGCCGCAGCGAACTGATCGCCACACTTGGCGATCTGGAAACTTCCGGCAACCTGATCCTGGCCCGGCAGTATATGCGCTCGCAAGAACAGAATCTGATTCAATGAGGAAGGAACCAAAAATGGCAAAACTGACACTGGATGACTTACGAAAACTGCGCGAAGAAAAACAGAAACTGCTTGAGAAACGCGACCCCTCCAACAAGGACGCGCAAATCATTGTGGGAATGGGCACATGCGGAATCGCCGCCGGAGCCAAAGACACTTTTAACGCTATCATCGACGAGCTTGACGCCCGCGGCATCACCCATGTGCTGGTTCGCCAGACCGGCTGCATGGGCTCCTGCCATTCCGAGCCGACCGTAGAGGTGGTTACCCCCGACATGCCTTCTGTGATCTACGGCAAAGTCGACTCCGGTACAGGCAAGCGCATTGTTGACGAGCATATAGTCAACAAGCATATGATCGACAACCACATTTGCGATAAACCGTCCATGGATATCGTCAGCGAACCCGGGAAATAAAATCATGGCTTATAAACAATACATTCTGGTGTGCGGCGGTACGGCCTGCGAATCTAACCAAGGAATCGCGCTGTTCGCGGCACTGAAAAAAGCGGTGGAGGAAAACGGTCTTGTCAACGACGTGCAGGTCGTCCGGACCGGCTGCCTTGGCTTCTGCGAAAAAGGGCCGATCGTAAAAATACTGCCTCAGGACACTTTTTACGTCGAGGTCAAGCCCGAAGACGCCGAGGTCATCGTCAAGGAGCATCTAGTCAAAGGACGCGTAGTTTCGCGGCTGCTCTACGATAAAAACCAGAGCAAGCGCAACGTCGGCATCGAGGGCATTGATTTTTACCAGAAACAATTCCGCATCGTTCTGCGCAACTGCGGCGTGATCGACCCCGACAAAATTGACGAATACATCGCACGCGATGGCTACAAGGCACTTGAGAAAGCTTTGTTTGAAATGAAGCCGCGCGATGTAATCGATGAGATTTCGAAATCCGGACTGCGCGGACGCGGCGGAGCGGGCTTCCCCACCGGCAAGAAATGGGAATTCGCCGCTGTGCAGCCCGCAGGCCAGAAGTACATGGTCTGCAACGCCGACGAAGGCGACCCGGGCGCGTACATGGACCGCTCCACCTTGGAGGGCGACCCCCACTCGATTCTGGAAGCCATGACCATAGCCGGCTATGCCATCGGCGCTGACACCGGGTTCATCTACATCCGCGCGGAATATCCGCTGGCCATCCAAAGACTGGAAACCGCGATCAAACAGGCGCGCGAATACGGCCTGCTCGGTAAAAACATTCTCGGCAGTGATTTCTCGTTCGATATAGAGATCCGACTCGGCGCCGGCGCATTCGTCTGCGGCGAAGAAACCGCCCTATTGGCGTCTATCGAAGGCAATCGCGGCATGCCCTCGCCCCGCCCGCCCTTCCCTGCCGTCAAAGGTCTCTGGGGCCGTCCGACCGTTATCAACAATGTCGAGACGCTGGCCAATATTCCGGTGATCCTGCTCAAGGGCAACCTCTGGTTCAGCAAGATCGGAACAGCCTCATCTAAAGGCACCAAGGTGTTCGCCCTCACTGGCAAGATCAACAACTCCGGCCTGATCGAAGTGCCGATGGGCACCACCCTGCGCGAGATCATTTTCGATATCGGCGGCGGCATCCGCGATGGCAAGGCCTTCAAGGCCGCGCAGACCGGCGGCCCATCCGGCGGAATGATCCCCCCGCAGTTCCTCGACACCCCAATCGATTATGAGAATTTGAGCAAGATCGGTTCCATCATGGGCTCGGGCGGCCTGATCGTCATGGACGAGGATGACTGCATCCCGGATGTCACCAAATTCTACCTCGATTTCACGGTGGATGAGTCGTGCGGAAAATGTGCGCCATGCCGTATCGGCGGACGTAAACTGTTGAATTATCTGGCCAGAATTTGTAACGGCGAAGGTGCTCTGGAAGACATCGACCAGATGCTGGCTATCAGCGAAGCAATGTCCCGCGCATCCCTTTGCGGCTTGGGTCAGACCGCGTCCAACCCGGTCCAGTCCAGCTTGCGCTACTTCATGGACGAATACAAGGAGCACATCGTCGATAAGAAATGCCGCGCCGGGAAGTGCAAGAATCTCTTGAGTTACAACATCAACACAGAGAAATGCGTCGGCTGCACGGCTTGCGCGCGGGTGTGCCCGGTCAACGCGATCGCAGGAGAGCGCAAGCAGCCGCACGTCATTGACGCCGCCAAGTGTATCAAGTGCGGCCAGTGTTTCGAGGTGTGTAAGTTTAACGCCGTCAACCGCTCTTAATCATCGAAAGGTCTTGTCCAATGTCACACATGGTAAAACTAGAAATCAACGGCATACCGGTCGAGGTCCCGGCGGGCACGACCATCCTGAATGCCGCCAGCAAGGTGCACGTAAAAATCCCGACGCTCTGCTATCACGACGATCTGAAGCCGTGGGCCGCGTGCGGCATCTGCGTGGTGCGCTCCGCCGGTTCGCAGAAACTCCTGCGCGCCTGCTGTACAGATGTTGCGCCGGGCATGAAAATAACCACGCATGACGCGGATATCGTAAAAGTGCGCCGCACAGTGCTGGAGATGATCCTAGCCAACCACCCGAACGATTGCCTTCAGTGCCCGCGTAGCGGCAACTGCGAACTGCAGAAGCTCGCCGCTGACTTCGGCATCCGCGAAATCCCATTCCCGACCGATGTGCCCAGAATACCTGTCGACAAATCCACCCCTTCCATCGTCCTTAATCCGGAAAAATGCATCAAGTGCGGCCGCTGTGTAATAGTGTGCCAGCAGATGCAGAACGTCTGGGCGCTGGAGTTCATCGGGCGCGGCGAAAATACCCGCATCGCGCCTGCCGCCGATGTCACCCTCAACGAGTCGCCCTGCATCAAGTGCGGCCAGTGCTCGGCACACTGCCCGGTCGGCGCCATTTACGAGCGTGACCAGACGCTTGAGGTCTGGGATGCCCTGCGCGACCCTGACAAACATTGTGTTGTCCAGATCGCCCCGGCCGTGCGCGTGGCAATCGGCGAGGCTTTCGGCCTGCCGCCCGGCACCCTAATGACCGGCGAGACCTACGCCGGCTTGCGCCGACTGGGCTTCAAGGCCGTCTTCGATACCAACTACAGCGCCGATGTCACGATCATGGAGGAGGGCAACGAGTTTATCAAGCGCTTCACCAAAGGCGGGGCTTTGCCGCTGATCACTTCCTGCTGTCCGTCCTGGACCGACTGGATGGAAAAGTACGCGCAGGATTTCATGGATAACTTCTCGTCCGCCAAATCCCCACAGCAAATGCTGGGTGTGCTGGCCAAGACGTATTATGCCGAGAAACTGGGCATCGACCCAGCCAAGATATTCATGGTTTCGGTCATGCCGTGCACAGCGAAGAAGTACGAGATTACACGCTCCGAGACCATGTTCGCCAGCGGCCATCAGGACATCGACGTGGCCATCACCACCCGCGAACTCGCGCGCATGTTCAAGAGCACGGGCATTGATTTCACGAAACTGGAGAAAGAGGATGCGGATTCGATCCTCGGCGACTACACCGGCGCGGGCACGATCTTCGGCGTGACCGGCGGCGTGATGGAGGCGGCCTTGCGCACAGCCTACGGCCTGATCACCGGCGATGCCCAGCCCCCCTCGATCAACTTCGAGTCGGTGCGCGGCATGGAGGGTGTGAAAGAGGCGGAAATCGATATCAAGGGCACTAAGGTGCGCATCGCCGTGGCCCACCAGATGGGCAATGTCGAACAGGTGCTCAACGCCGTGCGCGAAGACCGCAAGGCCGGCCGCAAGCCGCGTTATGACTTCATCGAAGTCATGGCCTGCCGCGGCGGCTGTATCGGCGGCGGCGGCCAGCCGACCGGTGCCACCGACGCCGTCCGCAGGGCCCGCACGGCGGGAATCTACGCCGACGACGAGAAGTGCGCCATCCGTATGTCGCACCTGAACCCGCAGGTGCAGAAGCTTTACGCCGATTACATCGGCGAGCCACTCGGCAAGAATGCCCACAAGCTGCTGCACAATCACTACCATCCCAAACAGCCCTATGCGAAATAATAGGGTTTTGCAAAGGCATCTTTGATTAGCTCCGGTTTAGGAGGGCCGGGTGCCAACCCGGCCGTTTCCGCGCCAAAGCTTTTAATAGCCACTCTAATCCCGAAAGGAAACGGTCATGGAACTTGTAATACGCCCTGACACCGAAGCAGCCTGCAACCTTGTGGCAGCCATAATCGCTAAAGCTGTCAGAGAAAAACCCGATCTCGTGCTGGGTCTGGCGACCGGACGCACCATGGAACGGCTGTATGCCCGGCTTGCTGCGATGCACCGCGATGAGGGGCTGGATTTTTCGCGCTGCCGGACTTTCAATCTCGACGAGTACATCGGACTTCCGGTCGAGCATCCGGGCTCGTACCGTTATTACATGAACCGCCACCTTTTCAATCACATCAACATCGATCCGGCCAACACCTTCCTGCCCGACGGCATGGCCGCCGACATCAAGGTCGGCTGCGCCGCCTATGAAAAAAAGATCGTTGAGAGCGGCGGCATCGACCTGCAGTTGCTCGGCATCGGCGCGGACGGCCACATCGGTTTCAACGAGCCGCTTTCAGGCCTCAAGTCGCGCACACGCGACAAAACTCTGGCCGAGCCGACCATCAATGTCAACAGAACGCTTTTCACCAATCCCAATGATATGCCGCGCCGCGCCATAACCATGGGCGTCGGCACCATCTTGGACGCCCGCTCGGTAATTTTGCTGGCCACCGGCAAATCCAAGGCCGACATCATCGCCAAGGCTGTGGAAGGTCCGATCACATCCATGGTCACTGCATCGGCGCTGCAGTTGCACCAGCAGTGCCGTGTGGTCGTCGACGAAGACGCCGCTACGGAGCTGCAGCATCAGGATTATTATCGCTGGATTTTCGACCACGACCCGGACTGGGACGAATACCGGACAGCGAAGTAATACCGACTGTCTTGGTTCTTGTTTTGTCAGTTGTCGAATGAATAGACCGAATCGAGGCTATTGATCGAATCGCGATGATCGATTCGCTCTAGTCTATATCAAATATCGTGAAAGTTGTGCGCCTTTCGGGTCTACTGGGACGCCCGCCCGCACCTTGCGTTGCCCTGCCAAGTTCGGAGCGACGTCTCTGTCCGCCGATCCAAATCCATGCGCAACCTCGCACGCTCACAAAAATTGATCACTCAGCACTGTCCCGCAACTCCAGCACTCGCACGTCACCCGCCTCAAGCTCGAACGCCGCGCGTTTTTCCTGCCAAGTGACTTCCGCTCCCGTCACGAGTTCGCGGCACACCGCAGGCTGCACAAGCCCAGTCAACGTGACCGTCGTCTTCCGCCGCGCTTCTGTGAGATTGTAGACCGTCAGATAGCATGTGCCCGGCTGGCAGCCGAAACGCTCCACGATAACATCAGTTGTGTCTGCTGATGCTCCAGTCAGCGGTTCCCACCCCGCCTCGGCGACCAGCCGGCAGAGCGGCACGTACTTTTTGAATAGCGGCCGGTCGCGGTTGTAAAGTTCAGGCCGCTTGAAGTAATGTCCGGTCGAGGCGTCCCCGCTGAAATATCCGGGGAACATGCCGTATGCCAGCGCGCGTTTCATGAAGAGTTCAGATATTTCGTACGATAAAATCGAGAAGTCGCTGTTCATCAGAAAGCAGAAGGGCTTGCCTTTGCACAGCACGCGCCGGTACATCAACTCCTCGTCGGACATGGGCGACCACTTACCGCCGCGATGCCAGTCGGTCTCGGTGCCCATCACATCCAGCATCGGCGCCAGCCAGAACCAACTTATCGGCGTGCTGTTGGCCATCATGTATCGTTCGCGGGCGCGCATATCCCTTTCCAGCGCCCGCACATACTCGAATCCGATCATACCCTTGTATACACCCACACGGCGCGACCTTAACGCATAGCAAAGCTGACGTTCCATGCCCGCAATAA
>JAQVQN010000041.1 GCA_028701555.1 Kiritimatiellia bacterium
AGCAGAAATCATGCCGGACAACCGAACCGGTTCCTGCCGACATATATCCTCGACCCAGATACTATTTTCGCTGTTATGCAAACCGGATTTGCAAAAACGAGAATTATACAATGCGGGCATGGCCCGACGAAAATAGAACCACGGATGGAAACGGATTAAAACTGATTGTTGTAAATTGTAACTGCCCGTCTCCCGTCTCCCGTCCTCCTGGCCATCTGCAACTAATGAACTAATGCACTGCGGCGGGAACTGCCATGCAGTTTCCGCCACTCATGGCACTTTTTATGCTTTAAAGTTGTTGAAATGAAGTTTCCTTTCTCAAACCTCAGGTTGAAAGCTAGCAGCCAGGATATCCGAGATGTTGTCGGGCTGGAACTAGGCGCCGGCCTGAAGCAGGGTGTGCCGGCTGTGCGCTTGTTGCAAAAAGACGGCGAGACCGAAGTGGTCGCGGCTGGCTTTATCGATCTTAACGGAATTTTACCCTCTTCGCCTGAAGATGCGGCTGCTGCCGGCTCAGGAACATGGCAGTTGCCCCATGAGTTCAAGGCTCCCCGGGCGGCTATCGCCATCAACTCCAAGCAGGCTTTCCTGAGACACGCAGTGGACGCATCTGAGGAAGGAGAAGACAAGAATACGGTCGCCTTCCGCAGAACAAAGCGCGCCACAGCCGATGACCTGCCCCCTTTGACTGCCGGCCTGCCGGAATTCCAAGCCGCGTGGGCCGCGCGCCTTTTTCCCGAAGGACACAAGCCGACCGCATTCTCAGTGCAGATCGCGGCCACAGCCGCCATGAGCGGGTTTTTGCGCAACCCCGCGTTTAAGCAGGCCGGCGGCAACGCCATCGCGATGCTGGTTTTCGCCGAGCACACGGCGCTCGCAGCCTTCCAAGACACCGCTCTGGTCCTATACCGCGAACAACCCACGGGGTTTCAGCACATTCGCAATGCCATAAGCTCAGAAATGCACATTGACAACGAGATGGCCGACTCCTTGCTTAACGACACGCTGGTTGATCCGACAACCATGATAGAGCCTATTCTGCGCCCGCTCTTCCGGCAAGTGGAAATCTCAGTGGACTATCTTTCGCGACGCCGCAACTGTCCGGTTGAAAATTTCTTCATCTACGGCCTGCCGACCGGACTGCGCTACTGGTCAATCATCTTTAAACGCATGATGAGCAAAACGTTGACCCCCTGCCAGCCGCTAGAAGGACTGGCCGGCGCAGATTCACTGCCCGAACTGGCTGAGACCGCCCCGTTGATGATGACGGCAGCCGGTGCGGCTTGCGCGGTACTGGACGATATAGCATGAAAGCGTCTTTACACTTTAACCTGATTAAAAAAGAGGAGGTCTTGAGCCCTAATCCTGTAAGGCTAAGGGTTATGCTGCCTGTTTTATGTGTCTTGGGCGTTGTTGCGACAGGCGTTTGGTGGGGATTGTTTGCAGTGCGTATACATGCAGCCGAGCAGAAGCTCGCCGCAGTCAAAGTCAGCATTGAAAGCCTCCGCGCTGACCATAAAGAGGTGCTTGGCCTGCGCACCGAAGAGAAAGAACTTTACGCCTCGCTGAAACAGTTGGGGTTCTACAAAAATTCGCGGCTGCTTTTCGGCAACACCTTGAGCCAGATAGCCGAACATGTGCCTCCTGAAATTCAGCTTACAGAACTTGATGTTCCGTCGCCGATCCCGCCGCCTGCGCCAGACAAAGACAAGAAGCCCGTCGCACAGACCAACACTTTCGAGAGTGTCACCATGCGGCTAGCCGGCCGTGCCGGCGGAGCTTCGCCGACCGATGCCATCAATTCCCTGCTCGAGTCACTGCGAAAACCCGCCTTCTCCAACCTGATACTTCAGGCTAATGTGCCGCCGGGCGCTTTCCGGCAAGACAACGTCCGCAACCCTACAGGCCGCAACGTTCTGCTTTTTGAAATAATCTGCCGATGTGAAGCCCGGAGGTTTGAATGAACATCGATCTGGATTTTTTAAAAAACAGCTCGACCCCTTATCAGCACGCGATTATCATCTCTTCAGCCGCCTTGCTGGTAGCGCTGTCACTTTTATTCTTCGGGATTATGCCAGCGCGGACGCGCATGTCCGCAGTGGTTAAACAAATCGCAACAGAGAAAAATACGCTTGAATCAATGCGTGAAGACATACAGGGCACCGAGAGACAACGGGCGCAGACCGATACGGCCAGAGAGCAACATTTGGCCTTTCTCGCCACCGGGGCCATAGAGCCGCTGTTGGGCTCTTTCGCAATGCGTGGCAAGAACCTGCTAGACCCGCTTTCACAGCAGACGGGGTTTAGCATAGACTCCGTCAAAGAGTTGCCGAGATTGCCCATACGCTTGCCGGCTCCGCCGCCTGAACAGCTTTACGCGCGCCAGCCGATCGAGTTTTCAGGGCATGGCTCATACAACCAGATCGTCGCCTTTGTGACGGCTGTCGAATCCTCGCTGCCGCTCGCCACTCTAAACAACCTAAGAATTTTAAGCCAGCCGCAAACGCCTGAGCGGCACAAAGCCATCGTAACTTTCGAATGGCCTGTTAAAGGCGAGAAACTTCAGCCGGTTGTCAAAGGCAAAGACAAATAAAACAACCCGCAGGATCTTCGTATGCAGCATAGAAACCCAGACTTTACCGGCGACGGCAACAATAACTCGCGCAGACTTACTCTCCGCCATGCCCTCTTACCGGCTCTGGCGTCTTTGCTTTTTGTCGCCGCAGCCGCCGCAGAAACTCCGGACAGCGCTCTTCGCGATCCCTTCTGGCCATTAGGCTACGAGCCCAAAAAACCGGAGCCGGAAAAACCGCCGGAAGCGCTTGAACCTGTGCCTGAAAAAACCGCCCCGCCGCCTGCTCCGGCAAAACCGGTCTTGCAACCCGTAACTGAACGCGAATGGGAAGAGGCGCTCAAAAGTTTGTCGATCAGCGGTCGCATCCGCTCGACACGACCGGACACCGGAGAAACCCGTGTGCAGATGATGATCAACCGGCAAACTTACGGCGCAGGCGATATTGTCTGCGTTACCAACCACAACACGGCATTCTTTTGGCAATTGGAAAACACTGCCGCGCAGGATCTCGTTCTTAAACAGGCGAAAGCCACAAGGCTCCAGCCTGCCGCAAAACAAACAAACAAACAATAACCCCAACAGGAGCAGAACATGAAATGTATATCACTGACATTTATTGCTTTCACCGCGCTACTCGCACTGCCGCAAAGCACTCGGGCTCAGACAGAGACTCCGCAAGCCGCGCCGGAGGCCGCACCAGCGCAGGTCGCGGCTGAGCCGCCCGCCCAGCCGCCGCCACCCGCCGCCGCCCCCACTCAGCCTGCTGTGCGCGTGGTCGCCGCATCAGACGCATCCGACGCTGTTGTCTCGATGGCTTTCGATGAAACCCCGCTTTCTGATGTTATCAAAGCCTTCCGCGACGCTACCGGTGCCAATATCATCTCGGGCGGCACCAACCTGCACGCCACCATCAGTGTCAGCCTGGATAATGTGCCTTGGCGCCAGGGGCTGTCTTCGATCCTCGACCCGCACGATCTCCAATTGCTAGAGCAGCCGATAAATTCTGGGATTTTCGTGGTAACCACCAAGACCGTCGTTATACCCCGTGTCACCAAAACCTTTATCCTCGAGTACGCCAAGGCCAGCGATGTGGCTGACCTCTTTTTAACCCTAATCGGCAAAACCGGCGGGGCCGTGACCGCTTTCAAAGAGACCAACGCCCTGATCCTGACCGCCACCGAACAGCAGATTGCCGAATGTGAAGAGATCTTGAAAGCCATCGACCGGCCTTCGCCCCAAGTCTACATCGAGGTCCGCTTCGTAGAGCTTTCCGCCGCTGCCAGCAAGAAGCTCGGCATGAAATGGGACAGCCTTAACGGCTGGACAGTCAGCACCAAAAACATCTCCGGCGGCATGGAGTACAGTAATTCGAAAATCCAAAAATGGCTGCTGGGCAACGAAAAGACCTATGACGCTGAAGGTAAGCTGCTTACAAGCGACCCCGTCTATCTGGTTCCCGAGGAATACACCGGAGCGCCTAAAGCCGGACTGCTTGCCGAGGACCTGACCTGGCGACAGGCGCGCGGAATCGGAGGCCAGATGACCGCCCAGGACTTCAGCCTGACCTTGAGTGCCTTTGAGAAGATGGACGGCGTCTCCATCTTCTCGAATCCTAAGATCATTGTGGCCAACGAAAAAGAGGCGCTCGTGGACATGACCACCAAGGAGCCCAACCTGACCGTCACAACATCACGTACCGGCACGTCCGGCGACCAACTCGACATATCTGCCAAACTGGAAGCCATCCCGGGCGACAAGGGCGACAAGGACGGCAAAGGCCGCGGCCTGTTCGCCGGCGAGGTTTTCTTCAGTTACGGCCTCAGCCTCAAGGTCACCCCCCGCATTAGCCCCACCGGCCTGATCACCCTGAATGTCGAACCCTCGATCAGCGACAAACTGAATGATTATGAGTTTACAGGCGTTGACTCATCATCAACACCCACGCCTAAATACCCGATCATTTACATGCAGCGCCTGCAGACCGTGTTTACTATGCAGAGCGGCTCCACCGCAGTTATCGGCGGCCTGACAAAAACAAAAGAGGAAAACATTGATTCCGGCATACCCTTCCTGCGCGAAATCCCTTGGGTCGGCCCACGCGTCTTCGGCTGGAAGAGTCGCGGCAAGTCACAGTCGGAAATCATCATCTTCGTGACAGTCGGTGTCGCCGATCCCCTCACTATGAAGGAAAACGTCGGCTTGCCGAAGAACGCAGTCCTGGGGCGCGATATCCTAAGCGGCGAAATGAAGGAGCCCGGCGACCGCACCAAAGCCGACCTGTTCGACCTTGACGATAAACGCATATACCTGCCTTCGGTCAATAATCCCAGCCCTGTAGCCACAGAGACTGAGGCGAGCCTTGACAACTGAGAAGCGCAATTAGCGGCTATCCTTCAACTGCCTGTCATAAAAAACAAGCAGTTGAACACGCCATGTACGCGAGTGTGTGAGTATGTGAATTCGCGTTCACATACACACACACCCACAAACTCACATACTTGGGATGCGGACTAACCCCGCATTAGTGGCCTATGCCAAACATTGACCGTTACCTGATACCGCTCGTTTCTGGACAGGGCAGCGACCTGCACCTTACCGCAGGACGCCCGCCCTATATCCGCGTGCACGGCACGCTTTTGCCGCTCACGCGTGAACAGCCGCTGTCCAGTCAGCAGATATTCGATCTGCTGAAAGAGTTCATGCCAAAAGATAATGTCGCGCAGCTCGAGGCCGAGTGGGACACTGACTGCGCCTATGAGATACCCGGCACAGCGCGTTTCCGCGTCAATGGCTTCCGAGACATGTCTGGTTACGGCACAGTCCTACGCGTGATCCCTGAACAAATTCCTAGCTTCGAGGAGCTGAACCTTCCGGAGATCATGCGCAATTTCTGCATGCTTTCCAAAGGTCTTGTGGTGGTCACAGGCCCGACCGGCAGCGGTAAATCAACCACACTGGCCGCACTGGTTGACTACATCAACCGCAACCGCAACGAGCATATCATAACGATCGAGGACCCCATCGAATTCGTGCATCAGTCTAAAGCGTGCATCATCAACCAGCGCGAGGTGCACCGTGACACCAAGAGTTTCGCGCGCGCTTTGCGGGCGGCTTTGCGCGAAGACCCGGACATCGTGCTCGTCGGCGAAATCCGCGACCTTGAAACCATGGAGAACGCCATCGAGACCGCCGAAACCGGTCATCTGGTTTTTGCCACCCTGCACACCAACACCGCCGCCACCACCGTCGAACGCATGATCGACAAATTCCCTTCAGAACGACAGAACCAGATCCGCTCGATGCTGGCAGATACCCTGAAAGGCGTCGTGGCTCAAACCTTGTGCAAGAAAACCGACGGCGGACGCATAGCCGCTTTCGAGGTTCTGGTGGTTAATACCGCAGTATCAGCACTTATCCGCGAAGCCAAGACCCACATGCTGGGCTCGGTGATGCAGACAGGCAAGTCACAGGGCATGCAGACCTTCAGCGATGAGCTGACCCGGCTGGCCAGCAAAGGCATCATCTCTACCGAGGATGCTTACATTAAGGCCGTCGATAAGTCTGACATCGAAACCAAGATGCAGTTGGCTGGCCTGAACTTGGATTTCAAGAAAAAAGGCGAGGAGAGCGTGCGGCTTTCACGTATGGCCAAACCGCGCGAAATGCTTAAGACCGCGCTTGAAACTCTGGAAAATGACCCGGCAAACACAGATGCCCTTTGCGAAGCAGCCTGGATCATGGCCGCTTCCCCGTTCCCAGAACTTCGCAACGCCAGAGACGCGCTGAAAATGGCCGAGAAAGCCTGTTCGCTGCTTAAGGATAAAGATTCAAAGGCCTTAGAGGTGCTCGGCGTGGCGCAGGCGGAAAACAAGTCTTTCCGGCGCGCTCTCGACGCCACTCGCAAGGCCATCGCCATCTACACGCAGGAAGGCCAAGAGGTCAAAGCCACAGCCCTCAACAGCCGCCTCGTGCTGTTCGAAAAAGGCCAACCCTATCGCGATGAGTAAAGCTGCTATGCCTGCATGATCGACCCGGCCACACCAGTGATAGTCTGACCGCTTTGCACGGGCGCCAGAGCCACGTCCAGCGTCAACCCTGTAGCGTCTGGCATGGCGATCTGCAGCTTCTCGCGTATCTTCTCGCCGCAGGCGGCCCGCAGAAAGACCCTGCCTGCATCCGGTAAAAGCTCAACCAGCCGCACAGCTTTGGCATGCTCCAAGTCCGGTATGGAAAACGACTCTAGAAACGCATTGTTCACAACCACAAAGAACCCGTCCGTGTCACACACGAATGCCGGCACCAAAGCTATCTCAAGCGCGGCATTGCCTTTGCGCAACTCGTCCATAGCCTTCTTACGCCGCTCGACATTGCGTATCATAAAAACCATGTTGTCACCGCGTGTCAGCGAGAAAATGCTGACTCCCACTTCAGCCGTGAAAGATGTGCCGTCTTTTCGCAGACAACGAGCGTCCAACATGATATGGTGGTTCTCCATCAGATTGCTTTTAAGATGCCCCAACATCTGGCTGCTCATGCCCGTGATAATCTTGCCTATCGGCATATCCCATGAGTCTTCGCGGGCATATCCTAGCAAATCCGAGAACCGGGAGTTGCAATCAACCACAAAACCTTTGTCGTCAAGAATCAGAATCGCATCATATAAGCCGTTCATCAATTGGTAATAAAGCACACGCTGGTCCGGTTTGGCCCGCACGGGCACACCGTCTGACTCGGTAACCGCCTTGCCTTTCTCCGGGTCGGGGTCGGACTCTTTTGCAAGGCTACCGGCACTGTCAATCTTGGGCTCCTTTTCAGGCACACCATCTGTACCAACAGCCACAGCGGCCTTCCCTCCGAGAGCCGCCTTGCGCGCGGCCGCAAGCGCGGCCAGTCCCGCGCCCTGCGCCTTAGGCTTGATGCTTATGATCGGGCGCAACTGCGCAACACCGCTACCGGAGGCTGGCACCGCCTTAAGAATCGGGGCCCTAACCGCTGCCTTCTCGTTGCCTGTTTCGGCAACAGTTCCTTTTTCATCCTGAGGCTGCGGCACCTCAACAGCCTTTGCCACGCCCTCAAGTCCGGAAGGTGCCACTCCGGTTTTCTCAGGCACACAGATCTTTTCCATGCCTGGTACTGCCGTATCTAATGACAAAGCCCCCTCTTCGCCCATGCCGGAACCAACACTCTTTGTCTTTAGGCATGCATCAACTGCACCACCACCGTCCAACGGTGAAGCCGCATCAACAACCTCCGTAGCCTCCGCCTTTTCCGCGTCAGGTCGGTCAGCACTATCTTTTTTTCCAAACCAGAATTTCATCTGCCTTTTCCCGTTGTTACCAAGGTCTTCTATGTAATTTAGCAGATTCGGTGCCAATCTCAATCAAATTAACTGGCCGCCGCTTACCAAAAACCGTTCCTGTGGCATGTAATCTGCTTGTTTACAAGGTGAGCATAAACCACCTATTGGACACGAGAATGAAAAAAAATAACTATAACAAAACCACTCTGGTCAGAGAATTGGCCTTTAACACCGGCATTCCGCAGAAAAAAGCGCGCGCTGTCTTAGATGCCTTGCGCCAGATTGCCTACCGCGAGGCTTGCGATCAAGGCATTACCATCCCCGGAATATGCCGCCTAGACGTTATTAGGCGCAAGGCCCGCAAGATGAGAAATCCGCAAACCGGAGAAACTATTCTCATTGCTGAGCATGACTCGCTGAGGGTGCGGATACTTAAGAAGGCGCGAAACATCGTCACACCTCCACCGGAAAACATGGTTACTGTGGTTGAGACGCCGATAACTCCGAGCGTTATAGACGATTTTTCCAATGCCGTGTCTTTCTGTTGCGCGAAATGCGGTCAGGAGATAGAAGCGCCTTTGTCGGCCGCCGGCATGAACGCCGAATGTCCGGCCTGCGGCTCTACTGTGACAATCCCGAAAGATTCTGAACCCGGAACACTGCACGGGCCGCCTGCCGCCGCGCAGCCGCCTCCTCCTCCCGTTCCCGCGAGCCAGCCAGCCGCCAGCCCAAGCTTGCCGTCAGCGGCTTTTAACGCAACCAAGGCCAGTACGCTGCCGCCCCACCCCGGCATTCAAAACAAGTCACAAACCATCCGCATCGACTTGGCGGCGCTGGGCTTCGACAATGCCCCCGCCACCCCTCAGCCCCTTCCCCGCAAGCGCATGCTTTCCTTCTTCTGCAAAAATTGTTCGCAGGAGATCGAGGCCCCTGCCGACATGGCAGGCAGCGCCACAGAGTGCCCGTCGTGCGGTGTCAGTTTCGAGGTGCCTTTCTTTTCCGATCCTGGAACCCTCCACGGCAGTGATCTGGAGCATAAACAGATGGATGCCACGACTCTCAAGAGCATCAAGAACCGTACAATCCGGATCGAAGTCCCGGACGACGTGTGAGATGAGAAATTAGGAGTCAGGAATTAGGAGTCAGGAATTTTTGTCCTGCTACTAATTCCTAATCCATCCTAAGCCTGTAATCTTGGCTAAAAAACCTTCGCTCTTGGTTTTCTGACTACTAGGCTATCACCACTAAATCCGGATCGCAAGGGGTCAGGTTGACACCGCCCGCAGTGCTCACCAGCACGGTGTCCTCGATGCCGACCGCCCCGGTTCCCGCAATCACGAACTTGGGCTCCAGCGCCAGGCACATGCCGGCTTCAAGAATATCTTTTGACCGCGGCCCAAGAACCGGCTGCTCGTTTATCACGATCCCGGTACCGTGTCCGACAAACTTGGCCTTCTGTTTCATGCCCATGAAACACCCCGTTAAACCGGCCTTTTCAGCCATTCCTAACGCCAGCGCGTAAAGCTCGTCACAACGCGCTCCGGGTTTGGCTGCCGCCGCCAGAGCCTCGCGGATCTCAATCGCAACCTGATGCGCCCTGACAGCTTCCTGCGCCAGACGCCCCACCGCGAAGGTTCGAGTGCAGTCGGTTAGGTAACCGAAAAAATTAGCGGCCACATCCGCCATCACGGACATGCCGTCCTTCAAAACCACCCCGCTCTGCCCCACCGGCAATGAGTTGTGCATGCCCGCCCCGCCCAATGCGAAGTCATAGGGCGACACTGCGGCCCCGTTGTCGCCGGCCAGCACCGTGCCCATGAAGGCCTCCATGCTTGCGCCGGCAACCCTGAAGATCCCCAGACTGCCTGCATCAAGCATCAGGCGGAACATCTCAACCGCCCACTGCTGGTCGGTCATCCCCGCTTCATACACGTTCGGGAAACGCGCCACGACAGCAGCGTGCCTGCTCCCAGTCTTCTTCATCAGTCCGATCTCATAAGACGTCTTCACCGCGCGGCTACGCCGCAACAGCGCTGAGCCGTTTACCAGCTCAACTCCCGCGAAACAGGACGACAGCCTGCTCCAGTCGCTGAAGCTCAGTTCGTCGCCTTCCAGCATCATTTTTTTCGGCACAGTGACTTTAAACTCTGACAACATCCCTGAAATCTGCTCAGGCTTGCGCAGTTCCAGCACCCCCTCGCCCGACAGTCCGCAAGGCCGCCGCACAAAAAAAACCGGCCGTCCTTCAGCAGGCAGATACACATAGCCCATGAAGATCCGGCCTGCCAGATAAAAAATGTTTACGTTGGAGCTGGCCAGAAACCCGTCTGCCCCGGCTTCGCGCACTAAAGCCTGCACACGCTGCCAACGTACGCCCAAATCATCCTTCAGTTCCGCCGCATATCCTGTGAACATTAATGCATCTCCTCGCGTGATACTATTCGCCCGGTCTCCACTTGGGCCGGTGACCGAACAGCGCCGTGCCTAGGCGCACCCAGGTTGCCCCCTCCTCCACCGCCACTTCGTAATCATTGCTCATGCCCATCGAAAGCCGCGGCAGCCCAACGCCGAATTTTTGTTCCAGAGCGTCTCGCAACCCGCGCAGCCGCGCGAAAACCGGACGCGCCTGCTCCGCCTCCGGAAAGAAAGGCGCCATGGTCATCAACCCCGTCAGTGTCACGTTGCGGCACTCCAGCACTTTTTCCACCGCTGCGGGCGCTTCCTCCGGCGACATGCCGTCCTTGCTCGACTCGCCCGCGACATTGACCTCCAGCAGGATTTCCGGACGCTTGCCCGCCTCTTCCGCCACCCGCTCGATCTGCTCCAGCAGACGCAGCGAGTCGACTGAGTGGATCACCGAGAAAAGCTCCAGCGCGTGCCGCACCTTGTTGCGCTGCAGATGACCGATCATGTGCCACTCCGGACCACCCACGCTCTGCGGTATCTTC
>JAQVQN010000428.1 GCA_028701555.1 Kiritimatiellia bacterium
CTTGACCGCTGGTGTGGCCTGTTTGCCGCTCTCGCGTTCGAGGTCGGAGACATAGCGCTCGACGCGTCCGATGGCAACGGCCTTGTCCACATCCTTGAGGGCCTTGCCCAGTGTGCAGGGCGCCTGGCACTGTACCTCCTGCGGGCAGACGCGTCCGCAGACGGCCGGCAGCAGGCTGTTCTCGCGGATGATGGCGACCGCCTCGTCGAAGCGTCCAGCCGCAGCGGCCTTGAGGAAATCGGGGATACGGATGCGCACAGGGCAGCCCGCCACGCACGGCGCGTTCTTGCACTGCAGGCAGCGCATGGCCTCGAGCTTGGCCTGTTCGGCGGAGTAGCCCAGCGCCACTTCCCGCATGTTGCGGCGGCGCACCGCAGGATCCTGCGACGGCATCGGCTGCGCCGGTATCGCCATGCGCGCTTTGGGGGTGAGAGTCTGTCCTTCAAGCTGCCGTAACATATCCTCGGCGGCGCTCTTTAAAACGGCGGGGTCTTGGTGCATACCGGGTGTGTTCCTTATCGTTATTGAATGATGGGCCAAGCGCCACGGATGTGACCCTTGTGAAAAACAACTTTGTTTTTTGCAAGTTCAGCGGCAAGATTCTGCAGCGAGCCGTTAAACAACGTTCCGCTATCCGTCAAGACACAGGTACCGGCCTGTTCCGCGGGGAGCAGATTGAAGATGGATGCGGTTTCATTCAGAGCAGCATGCCAACGGGCACCGAGGTCGGCGGCCTGCGGCGGCTCGCCGTCAAAATCCAACATGTTGATCTCTTCCTGGCTGTAATGATGTCGGCGAATGGCGGCCAGCAGAGATGCGGGATTGTAGCCGGGGTCTTTACCGCATGCGGCCCAGACAAGCAACCCCAGAGGTTGTAAGGCATCATCCGCCCGCAACAAGTCAACCCAATCCCTGACTTCCAGACGCCCGGCCATTGCCAACACCTTGTTTGTGGCGAGGTCAAACGGATGCAGAACAAGACCCATAAGGTCATCTTCAATCAGCGGGAAAAAACGAAATGCGCTGTCTCGCACCCATTGCAGTTCAGTTTGACCGCCATCACGGATAACACGCGCCTCCACAAAAGAGAGCGTTTCCCGTAAGACATCCAAACGGTAGCCTGTCGACACTAAGCATTCCCGATCCATCCGCCAACTTTCCCTGAGCGCGTGTTCGGTGTCATGAAAAAGGTCAATGTCACGCGACCGGCGCGGCGCGTTAAGAAGAATATTCAGCGCGACGCCCCCTGCCACGTAACTCTCGCCAAGATCGCGGCGATGTCGCGCCAGAAGCTTTAAGATATCGCTTTGGAAAGCTGTGACAGCCATTTCCGGGCCTTTCCTACCTGTTTGAATGCGTTCATGTCACCGTATCGCTCGATCAGGTCGAGCGTGTGCGACCACTCGTCGCGCGACACAGGCACATAATCCTGACGTACAAACCAGAGGCACCGCTCGCGATACTTTTCGAGCAGGGCAACGAGTTCGGTTTGTTCATCGAGTTTCATGGACACGGTGTCCTTATTATCTTAACCGGGCGGCGGCCGCATCCAGCCGGCAGTGGTGGGCCTGGTGGTCGGCGTCCTCGCGCGGCTTGTAGGCGCGCAGGCGTTTCATCATGTTGTCGAAATCGACCTTGTGCCCGTCGAACTCGGGGCCGTCGACGCAGACGAATTTGGTCTCGCCGCCGACCGTGACGCGGCAGCCGCCGCACATGCCCGTGCCGTCGATCATGATCGTGTTGAGCGAGACGACCGTGTGCACGTCGTAGGGCCGCGTGGTCTCGGCACAGAATTTCATCATGATCGGAGGTCCGATGGCCACTGCCATATTCGGCTTGGGAGTCTGTTCGCAAAGCTGTTTGAGCGGTTCGGTCACCAGCGCCTTGCGCCCTCGTGAACCGTCATCCGTGACGATGATCAGCTCGTCCGCGATGCGGCGCATTTCATCCTCCATGATCAGCAGATCCTTGTTTCGGGCACCCATGATGATGGTAACCCGATTGCCGGCGGCCTTCATAGCCTGGGCGATCGGGTGCAGGGGGGCCACGCCGATGCCGCCTCCGACGCAGACCACGTGGCCGACCTTCTCGATGTGGGTGGGTTGGCCAAGGGGACCCAGCAGAGCGGCGATCGACTCGCCAGGCCGTTTCTCCGCCAGCAGATGGGTGGTCTTGCCGACAGCCTGGAAGATCAGGGTGATGGTGCCGCGGTCTGGATCGGCGTCGGCGATGGTCAGCGGGATGCGCTCGCCGAAATCATCGTCGATTTGCAGGATAATGAACTGGCCGGGCTTGCGCTCGCGCGCGATCAGCGGCGCCTCAACCTCCATGCGGAAGACTTCGGGAGCCAGTTGCGTGATATTAAGTATTTTGTTCATAAAAAAGCACTCGTGATAAAACGCCTCAGACAGAGCATGTACCTCAAGCCGAGCAATCGTGGCGGGCACGACACCAAAAGAGTTAAAACATAGCATCTTTGGCACATCACTGGCAAGGATTCCAAGCTGTTCTTCCCGGCAAATAGATGCGTATGCAACGAGTTGAAATCGCACCAACAAGCGGTTGGGTGCTGATTTTTATGGTTGATAATAGCAATCACAGGCACCATAATTAGAAACTAATAGAGAAGTTAGTAACTAACGCATATCACAGTGATCGGTCGTATGTAAACGGGCCCAAAAACGAAGG
>JAQVQN010000042.1 GCA_028701555.1 Kiritimatiellia bacterium
TAATGGCCAGCGCCCGGTCGAGTAGTTTTGCGGCGAATTGTTTGTCACCAGTGAAACAGTGTACCACGCCGCGCAGACCCTCCCCGCGCCATGGCGTCTCGTCCAGCATTCGCAGAGTCGCTTCCTCTGCCTCGCGCGTGTGAATGATCACCGGCAGCCGCCACTCATCCGCCAGACGCAACTGCGCCGCGAAGAGCTCACACTGCGCGTCCGCCGTCTCGGGGCGGTAGTGGAAATCCAGACCCGTCTCGCCGACCGCCGCCAGGGTGCACTCTGCCGCTAAACGCCGCAAGGTGTCCACATGCACGTCCGTTGCCGCTGACATTGCCTGGTCACGGTCAAAGCCCAAGGCCAGTCGCACTAGGCCGGGATAAGCCGCCGCCGCCGCAATGGCACCGGCGTTGAGTTCGGCGCTGGCGCCGACCGCCACCATACGCCCCACTGCAGACGCACCGGCGCGATCCACCATCGCCGCAGTCTCCGCCGCCGAACCGGTAAAATGAACATGCGTGTCGTAATACATATCGTAAACCTTGTGCCAAACCTCTGTCAGTCTCCAGATCAGCGCGACAGGGTTGCAGGTTACAACATCGCCTTGACTCATATCCAGCAGTTTTTTGTCTCCCTTTTCAAGCCCGGCTGTAATATGCTGTATGTCTTACGTTTTAATAGGTTTGAGGAACCGCACACATCCGCCCATAATGCGCGCAATCTTGAGAATAGCACTTATGCTGTCAGTCTTGACGGCACGGACCGACAGCGATTCTTTCCCCAAGGAGGATTGGCAGGACCGGCCTGATCCAATTGCCAGCCCCTACGCCGAACCTGGCGGCATCCTGCGCTTCGCCGCATTCCAGCCCCCGAAAAGCCTGAACGCATACATCGACTCCAACACATACACGCGGCAGGTCTTCGGCATGATGTACGAGACCCTGCTCAACACCGACTCCGACACTATGGAGTTCACACCCGGGCTGGCTGCCCGCTGGTCAATCTCAGCCGACAAGTCGACCTATACCTTCGAAATTGACCATGCAGCCCGCTGGAGCGACGGCATCCCTGTCACTGCCGACGATGTGAAGTGGACTTTCGACCAGATCATGGACCCCAAGAACGCCACCGGCTCAGCCAAGGTCTCTCTGGGCGTCTTCGATTCGCCTGAAGCCCTCAGCCCCTCGATCATCCGTTTCCGTGCCAAAGAGAGCCATTGGCGCAACCTGCTGGCGCTCGGCTCCTTCGAGATCATGCCCAGGCACGCTTTTCAAAACCAGGATTTCAACCGCCTTGATTTCGACTCCCCGGTCGTATCCGGCCCCTATGTCTTGAGTTCAGTCAAAGAGCAGATCGAGATACGCATGAGCAAACGGCACGACTGGTGGGCCGGCTCCAAACCTTCAGCCCGCAACACCATGAACCTGGATACTGTCGTGTTTCGTTATTTCAGCGACAATGAAAATGCGTTCGAGGCCTTCAAAAAAGGCCAGGTCGACGTCTACTCCGTCTACACCGCTCGTATTTGGGCCAACGAGACCATCGGCGAAAGGTTCGATAAGAACTGGATCGTCAAACGTCTCGTGCGCAACCACAAACCGATCGGTTTCCAAGGCTTTGCCATGAACATGCGGCGGCCGCCTTTCGATGACCTGCGAGTGCGCAAGGCGCTGGCTCATCTTGTCGACCGCGAGACCATGAACCGCACCATGATGTTCAACGCCTACTTCCTGCACCGCTCGTATTTCGAGGATTTGTACACGCCGGAAATCCCTTGCGAAAACGAGAACTTCGATTTCAACATCGCCCGGGCCAGAAACCTGTTGCACGAGGCCGGCTACCGCCCCAACCAGCAGACCGGCCTGCTGGAAAAGGACGGCCGAACCCTGAGCTTCAGCTTCCTGACCCGCGACGGCGGTGCCGACAAGTTTCTCGCTGTCTGCGCCAACGCCTTTAACGAAGTCGGCATCCGCATGCGCATAGAGCGCAAAGACTTCGCTTCCTGGATGCGCGATATGGACGAATATAATTTCGACATCACCTGGGCTTCATGGAGCGGTTCGGTTTTCCGTGATCCTGAAAGCATGTGGCACTCTAAAGAGGCTGACCGCCCCTCCGGCAACAACATCACAGGCTTCAAAGACCAACGCGTGGACACCTTGATCGAACAGCAAAAAACCACCTTCAGCATCACCGAACGAAACGCCATCTGCCGCGAGATCGACCGCATCATAGCTGCCGCCGTTCCGTACGTGCTACTATGGAATACAGATGTCACTCGCTTGCTTTACTGGGACAAGTTCGGCACCCCCGCAACCGTCCTCTCGAAATTCGGCGACGAACGCTCGCTGCTCGGCTATTGGTGGTACGACACCGACTCGGCAGCCGAACTTAAAGCGGCCATGACATCCGGCGATGTGCTGCCTCAGCGCTCCGGGCTAGTGGATTTCGACAACGTTTACCGTCCTTCCGCCCCCTAACCTTAAAATTCTCCCACTGATTATTCACCACAATAAAAAACAAAGGTATTTCATGTTCCCCTTCAAACTCGACCGCCCACTGATCGTTTTCGACATCGAAGCCACAGGCATCAGCCCGCGGGCCGACCGCATCATCGAACTGGCGGCCATCCGCATCGAGACCGACAACAGCGAGGTCAAGGGCTATTGGCTGCTCAACCCGGGCATACCCATTCCCGTTGAAACCACCGCCATCCACGGCATCACCGACGAGATCGTGCATGATCAGCCCACTTTCAAAGACAAGGCTTTAGAAATACTCACCTTCTTCGGCGACGCCGACCTAGCCGGCTTCAATGCCGGACGCTTTGACATCCCCATGCTCGCCGAAGAGTTCACGCGCGCCGGCATTCAGTTCGGAGCGGAAAGCCGCCGCCTGCTTGACGCGCAACGCATCTTCCACACACGTGAGCCCAGAGACCTGTCGGCAGCGCTTAAGTTCTACTGCGATTGCGCGCATGAGGACGCACACGGTGCCGAGGCTGACGTGAGAGCCACGCTAGATGTCATCATCGGTCAGTTCAAACGTTACCCCGACCTGCCGCAGGATATGGACAGCCTCGACAAAGCCTTCAACCCGATCGACCCCTTCAACGCCGACCGCTCCGGCCGCCTGCGCTGGGTAGACGGCGAGATAACCATCAACTTCGGCAAAAAGAAAGGCGCAAAGCTTAGTGATCTCGCCAAAGACGACCCCGGGTTCTTGAAATGGATGGTTAAAAACGATTTCCCGCAAGACACACGTACCATCTGCGAGAACGCGCTCAAGGGCTTCTTTCCAGACCCGCCACGCATGAAAGCGGCAAAGCCCTGACCCGCCTGCCATACCTTATTTGCGGCACAACAGTTCATAAAATCACTAAGGTCAACCAATTCCAAACACAATAACCCCTCATGAAAAAAACATTAGCAATTATCCTCACGAGTCTGTTTCTGTCTTGCACGGCTTCAGCCGTCTCCTTCATATCGGCCAAGCCGGTATGGCTGGAAGGACGCGAGCAGGAGATGAACCTGACCGTCGGTTTCCGCGCAAAGCTGGACGGCAAGGGCGCTGAAAACGCCGTGTTACGCATGACCGGTTCGACCGTCTGCCGTATCTTCGTCAACGGCGAGTTCCTAGGGTACGGGCCGGCCCGCGGACCGCACGGTTTTTACCGGGTGGACGAATGGCCATTGCAAGGCCGCTGCAGCCCCGGCACCAACGTTGTCGCCATCGAGGTCGCAGGCTACAACGTCAACAGCTATTACCACCTCGACCAGCCCTCATTCCTGCAAGCCGAAATTGTTGACGGGGACAAGGTTTTAGCCTCAACCGCTGGCACGGGTGCACCATTCGAAGCCCAATTGCTGGAAAGCCGCGTTCAAAAAGTCCAGCGCTACAGCTTTCAGCGCACCTTCTCGGAAGTTTACAACATAACTCCCCACGCTGACGATTGGCGCACTGGCGGAATTTTTACTCCGGCAAAGCTGGCGGAGATGCCGACAGTGCGTCTGCTGGAGCGGATTGCCCCTTATCCGGTTTTTAAAATCCACCATCCGGTTGTTGAGCTTTGCAGCGGAACAGTCAAACATAACCCGGACGCCAGGGTCTGGGTAGACAGAGCCCTGAGCGGCATCGGCTCCGATTACAAAGGCTTTCCGCAGAAGGAATTGGCAACCATCCCCCTGCACGAGGTGCAGCGGCTGGACACAGCCTCGCGCGTCGCCACGGGAACCGCTTATACCCCAGACAAAAACCTGCGCATCGCCGACAACGAATTCCGCATCTTTGATTTCGGGCTGAACAACGCCGGGTTCTTCGGCGCCGTGCTGCGCAGCGACGCCCCGGCGCGGGTGTATTTTGTCTTCGACGAGATCATGAGCGGCGAGGATGTCAGTATCCAGCGCTACAGTTGCGCCAATGTCGTCGCTTACGACTTGGCCGGAGCAGGCACTTACCGCGTGGAGACCTTTGAACCCTACCAGTTGAAAGTGCTTAAAATTATCGTCAGCGGCGGACCGTGCGAAATCTCCGGCCTGTACTTCCGCGAATATGTCAACCCAGACGCCGAACGCGCCGTCTTCAATTCGTCCGACAAGGACCTCAACCGCATTTTCAACGCCGCGCGCGAGACCTTCAAACAGAACGCAGTCGACGTTTTCTCGGACTGCGCCGGGCGCGAGCGCGCTGGTTGGCTCTGCGACAGCTTCTTTACTAGCCGGGTCGCCGCAGATCTGTGCGGCAACAACGACATGGAGCGCATGTTTTTCCAGAACTACCTGCTGCCGGAAAAGTTCGCACACCTGCCCGAAGGCATGTTGCCGATGTGCTATCCATCCGACCACAACAACGGCAACTACATCCCCAACTGGGCCATGTGGTTCGTAGTGCAGTTGGAGGAGTACCTGCAGCGCAGCGGAGACCGCGCTATGATCGACGCCCTAAAACCGCGTGTGCTGGCCCTGCTGAAGTTCTTCGAGAAATACCGCAACAGCGACGGCTTGCTGGAAAAGCTGCCGGCCTGGGTGTTCGTCGAATGGTCACACGCCAACAAACTCGTGCAGGATGTCAACTATCCGTCCAACATGACTTACGCCGAGGTGCTGGATTGCGTGGCGCGCCTTTACGATATGCCGCCCTTCGCTCAGGAAGCGGCGAAAATGCGTGAGACCATCCGCAAACAGTCTTTCGACGGCAGCTTTTTCGTGGACAACGCTGTGCGCCAGCCGGACGGCAGCCTGAAACTGTCAGGCGAACGCACAGAAACCTGCCAGTATTATGCCTTCTTCTTCCACACGGCCACCCCGGAGACCCATGCCGCGCTCTGGAAAACCCTGCGTGACGATTTCGGCCCTGACCGCAAGAACACAAAGAAACACCCGGAGATCCATTTCGCCAACGCCTTTATCGGCAATTACCTGCGGCTGGAACTGCTCTCGCGGCAACACCTCGCCGCGCAGATCTTGAAGGAGACCAAGGGTTATTTTCTGAACATGACCGACCTGACCGGCACCTTGTGGGAAAACGATACGCCGCACGCCAGTTGCAGCCACGGCTTTGCCAGCCATGTCGCTCGCATGTATTACCGTGACCTTCTGGGCATCAGAAACATAGACGTCGTCAATAAGCGGGTTTCATTGGCTTTCTCGGATGTTCCTCTGGAACATTGCAAAGGCGCGGTTCCGGTAAAAACCGACGCGGTCGCAATCAGTTGGCGCAAGCAGGACAACAAACTTTTTTACAGCATCAAGGTGCCAGACGGTTACGAAGTTATTGCAGACACCTCGCTGTTGAGCATCACCGCAGTGCGGGAATAGAGATCTCTGTCCTACAGGCTCACTCCTGCGCAGCATCAATCGGCGGCGTCTGCTGAGCCTCGTAACGGCGGCGCAATCTTAAGAAAGCATACCCGCTGCAGGGGATCGACAAGAAATAGATTACGCCAATTACGCCCAGTGTCAGCATGAACTGTGAGATCAGCATGCCGATCACGAACATTACCAGCAGCAGAAAGGGAATCATGCGGCTGGCCGGAACACGCAGACTTTTGATGGATACCGTCGGCCAGCGGCACGCCATCAGCACCCCGCAAGTCAGGAGCATCAGGCAGCCAACCCAGGGTGTCTGTAAAAAATCAAAACCTGTATGCAGTTGCCATATCACAGGCGTTATCACCAAGCCCGCCCCGCCCGGCGCAGGCAGCCCCATAAAGAAATGTTTCCAGTAAGGTTGCGTTGGCCCGCCATCCGTCATGATGTTGAACCGAGCCAGACGGAAAGCCGCGCACATGGCGTAGAAGAGCGCGAACGCCCAAAACATCCCGCGAAAATGATATGCCCGGCTGCTTAAGGTTACCGCTTGCATGATCCAAAAATAGACCAGAATCGCCGGAGCCACCCCGAAACTTACAAAATCCGCCAGCGAATCCAACTCGGCGCCTAAACGCGACGTGGCTCGCAACATGCGCGCCACGCGCCCGTCCAGACCGTCCAGAACACAAGCGATGAAGATCGCGATCACGGCATAGCGCCACTGCTCATTACAACTGTAGCGTATAGACGTCACCCCGCTGGCCGCAGCCATCATGGTCACAATGTTCGGTACCATCGTGCGCACCGGTATCTCACGCGGCACACGCCGTTTATGCTTGCGCTTTCTAAACCGGATTTTCGCCATACTGTCAAACCTTTGCCAAAATCGTCTCGCCAGCTACCATGATCTGCCCCGGCAACACTGCCGGTTCAATCCCGGGCGGCAGATAAACATCGACCCTGCTGCCGAACCGGATCAGGCCGAACCTTTCGCCGCAAGCCAGTTCTTGCCCCTCTTTCACAAAGCTCACGATACGGCGCGCTATCAGCCCTGCGATCTGCACAAACGCCAGACGCTCGCCGCGCGCCGTCTGCATAAGGTACAGATGGCGCTCATTGTGCTCGCTGGCCTTGTCGAGCGACGCATTGAAGAACTTGCCGGGTATGTAGCAGGACTTCACAACCGTTCCTGCCGCCGGCATGCGGTTGACGTGCACATCCAGAACGCTCATGAACACGCAGACCCGCCATACCGGCGCGTCACCCGCACCCAAAATAGCGGGCACCGGAACCTTGTCTACAATACTCACAATCCCGTCCGCAGGACTGACAACAACTCCAGAGACTGACGGCGTCACACGCTCCGGGTCACGGAAGAAAAGATAAACCCCGTAAACCAGACAAGCTCCCGGAAAACTGAGCGGCCACCACAACAAGGCAGCCAGCAACATCAACAAAAAAGCCAGCAAAACAAAGCGCCGCCCCTCCGGATGCATCCGAGGGAAAACAAACCGCGATGTCGTCAGATCAATAGAATTCATTTGCTCCTCAGTTTATTGCCAATTAATCACAAACAACACAGAAACCCTTTCATGAGATTTCATGTGTTTCATGGTTTAAAACCTTCTCTCCCTTAGTGTGAAAAGGCCGTCACCTCTTCTTGCGGCGCCGCGCCGCCGACGCCTTGGCTGCGGGTTTTTCCTCCTGAGGCTCGAACGGCTTCACAAACGTTTCCTCAAAATCGAACACTTCTTTGAAATCTTCCCGGCTGTCTTTTTCAGTCTTGCCCAATCTTCCGCACTCGACCAGATTGAAGACTATCTCGCCAAAGTCCAGCGTCGAATGTATGCCCCACTCGGCAAAGACCGTAAACGCCAGCGGCCCGAACTCGTCCAGCGCAAACACCCTGATGCCTTCCAGCAGCTCTTTGCCTGTCACATGCCGCTCATGCTCAGGCTGTTTCTTGCGTATTTCCTTAACCGTGGAGTCCAATGCCTCGACCACGAAAAAATAGGCGTCGGGATTGTAACGCGGATCCTTCTTGCACAAATCCAAAACCGTTTCCTGAAATGAAGAATTCATAATCATCAACTCGCGGCTGCCTTATCCGTCAGCGATCAAACGTCGCTGAATCTCCTCAAGCTCCTCGGGGCCGTCGTATTTCAAAGATGTCCAACTCACGCCGCTGCTGTTCCACCGCGGCACCACATGGAAATGCACATGCGGCACAACCTGCGTCGCGCACGCTCCGTTATTCTGCACAATATTGAAACCGTCGCAGGGCAACCTTGCCAGCAGCATCGCAGCCACCTTCTGTACCGCCGCCCCGAGCGGAGGAATCTGCGCGGAGGGCAGATCGGTGAAGTACACGGCGTGGAATTTCGGCACAACCAGCACATGCCCTTTTTCAAAAGGCGCTATGTCTAAAAAAGCGACGGTGGAATGGTCTTCATACACCTTGTAACAAGGTATCTGACCTGCCACGATCTTGCAGAACACGCAATTACTGTCTGTCATGGTTGCCCCTCATTAAAAAGGAAAACATGGCTCTATTAAAACAGATCATCCGTCCGTAATAAAGAACGGATTACCGGCACGTCCGCTCTTAAACGGCCAGCTTATGGCCCGTGACCTTTTCCACAAGCTCCCGGGCAGGGCAGGGCTTGCATAGGTCGTCGAAGCCCTTAATGATTGCCGAAGGTGCATATTCGGCCAGCACGTCGGCCGGATATGAACTGGTCAACGCGATCACGCGCATGCCGGCGGCCTTAGCCGACTGTATGCCGGCTATGGCGTCCTCGAAAACCAGGCACCGGTCGGGATCGAGTCCAAGCCTGGCAGCGGCCAATTGGTAAATCTCCGGATCGGGCTTACAATTTTTAACATGCGTGGCATCAACCACCTCATTGAAATAGTGCCGGATATTCAAACCGTCCAAGACGAATTTGACGTTCTCCTCCGGGGCAGAGGTCGCGACCCCGCACATGATCTTTTTCCCGCGGGCGAATTCCAGCAACGTGATCAAGCCAGTGGGCGCGGCCAGATGCGGCGCGAATATCTTCCGGTAAAGCGCCTCTTTCTCAACCGTTGAACGCTCGACCTCGTTGTCTGTCGGCTCACGGTCTAGAAGAAATCGCATGTACTCGCGATTGTTGAAACCGAGACGCCTTTTTATCTCGTCCACAGTCAGCTCGCGCCCGAACAGGCGGGCATATTCAGTCCAGGCCAAAACATGATAGTCCGAGTTGTCGGCCAAGACTCCGTCCATATCAAAAATCAATGCACTCATGCGAACGTATTTTAGCAGAACGTCACCTTCACGTAGAGCGCAAAAAAACCTCACGCGCCGGATCCCATTTGAGCGAGCGCTCCTGTTTGAAGGAGGCTGTTACCAAATGACCTAGCGCGGCTGCCCTGTGCCCGATCTCCTCGTGCGCACTCGGCTTTTGACGGCTCTTGATGCATTCAAGCCAGTTCGTGTGATGATTGTTAGCTCCGCTGATCACACGCGTCTTTAACTTCATCTCATCGAATATGCTGTCCGGTCCTCCCTGTATCTGCTTGCCGTTCTCATACATCACGTTCAGCCACCCGCGCTCGCCCACGAACAGGCCCCCGAACATGCCGAAAAGCTGCGCGTCTTCAGGAACCGCTTTATAAAGATTTTTAACCTGGCTCCAGTCGTCAATATGGTGCAAAAGAATCCCGTTGGCGTAGCGGCAGGTCAATGTCGGATACTGCCCGCCCGAAGGATGCATGATCTCCACCGGCCCGCTCTCTTCCATGCCTAGCGCGTATTGTATCACGTCAGCCGCGTGCGAATGGTAGCTGGTCGTATTGCCATTTCCGAAATCCTCGCAGAAGTTCCACGGTACCACCTTCGGAATCGGATTCATGTGATAATGATGATTGTAGGGATGCCACGGCGCGGAGCCCACCCACAACTTCCAGTCAAGCCCCTCCGGCACCGGCTCTTCAGGCAGAGTCGGGTTAAGCGGAAAGCGCGACTTGCCGACAGTCGGAACATTCTGCCAGGCCCAATGGGTGTAAACCGCTTTTATTTTGCCCAGACCGCCTGACCTGATGAAATTGATCGCATGATGCAAAGTGGACATTGAACGGTATTGCGACCCGGTCTGGAAAACCCGGCCGTTCGCGCGCACCGCCTCGACCAGCTTGCGCCCTTGCTCCACACTCATCGACACCGGCTTTTCGCAGTACACGTCCTTGCCCGCCTTGACAGCATCTATCGATATGGGACTGTGCCAGTGATCGGTCGTGGCGATCAATACTGCGTCGATATCCTTGCGCACCAGTATCTCGCGGTAGTCGTTATACGCGGCGCACCCCTTGTAGGCTCCACTGGCCCGCTCGTCAGCATAGTGCGCGTCCACTGTCTCCTTGCCCTCAACGCAACGCGTGCGGTCGACATCACACACAGCCAGCACCTGCACGTCACGGTCCCCCACCAAGCGCGCCAGATGACCGCGCCCCATGCACCCCCGTCCTATCAGCCCCACCGTGATCCGGTTGCTGGGCGCTGTGGCACCGTCGGCACCCAAAGCCGACGACCTGATCAAATGCGGCAAGGCCAACGCCGCCGCACTGCCAATGAACCCCCGCCTTGTGAAAGCGGGCTTATTCTGAATTCCCCTCATACTTCCCCCTTTGTCTATAACTTGGCCATTTTGTCATACGAAGGCCGTGTTGAAAACGGTAGGGCGGTTTCCCCGAAACCGCCGCGGACGCCTCGGGGAGGCGTCCCTACCAATAACTTCATTGTTCGATGTTCAAGTTATCACCATCGTTTTCGCCCGGAACCCCGGGCGGCTGGCTAATCAACTGATCTTCATGCTGACCCGGTTGAAGAATTCGGCGCACTGCCCGACTGCCGCCAGGTTGTCCGTGAAATCGCGCGAGTACTCCAGACCGAACATCACCGGCTCAATTTTAAGTTCACGTGCTTTACG
>JAQVQN010000429.1 GCA_028701555.1 Kiritimatiellia bacterium
CTGCGGCCATCAGTGTTTTCAGATCGTTTAAGTGTGACGTGAATATGTCGCGCGGCTGGCAATTATGCCGCTTGCACAGCGTAGCCGCCATGCCGACCACTTCACCCATCATGCCACCGGTGCGCATCAGGCGTGCCGTTCCCAAGGCCACGTGCGTGACGCTGATGTTGCGACCGGCCATGAACAGGTTCTCGACGTTTTTCGAGTAGAAACAGCGGTATGGGATAGGGTAAGGGTAGATCAAACGATGCTTGGCGATGGACTTGAATTCGTTGCACGGAAAATCCGCGGTGTTTTTCGGGTCCGGGTAATGCAAGTCGATTGTCCAGGTCGTGCAGGCTGTGGCGTCCGGGTAGACAGTACGCTCTATCAGATCTTGCTCGCGCAGCACGTGGTCTCCGATCAGACGACGCGACTCGCGTTTGCCCGCGACGTGCGCGACCCACTCCAGACGGCTTTTGGCGTATGACTGCTTGTGTTTGGATCGGTTTTTGAGGAACGACCAGTTGGAGAAAACTACAAGCAGGCCATAATCGCGGATGTGTTCGAAATCGTCAATCGGGTTGCGGTTCATGCCCGTCTCCCAGGTCCACTCTCCCATTTTCACGCGCTCGCAGGTTTCTTCGTTGAAAACCAGACCCCATGCGATGTCGGGAAAAGCTGTAGGGCTGTCGGACTCCACCGAATACCACTGCACGGACGAACCCATGACCAGAGCGTCCGCTTGCTCGGGAGCGGTCGGCTCGCCGGTCTCGTCGCGTCCTTCCCGCCCCATGCGGAAATCCGCGCCTGCCAAAACGCCTATCGCGCCGTCACCGGTGCTGTCCAGCACCAGAGGGGCGGTCAGGCGGGTTTCCTTCCCTGACCGCACATCCCGCGCGATGACAGCTTTTATTCTGGAGCCATCCATTTCAACGCCGAGTCCGCGCGTGTTAAGCATGAGGGTGATATTCTTCTCTGCTTCGACCGCGGTGTGTTTGCGGCCGTCTTCATAGAAATCCGCAGGGCGGGCGTTGCCGCCTCTGGCCGGACCGATCTCGCGCACCAGGTCGCCCAGCTTTGGATACGGGGCGAGGTTGGCCCTGCCGCCCAAATGCACACGCACCTCCGAGCTGTTGTTGCCGCCCAGCACGGGACGGTCATGCACCAGCGTCACGCGCAGCCCCAGACGCGCGGCGGTGATCGCGGCGCAGATGCCGGGAATTCCGCCGCCCACGATGATGAAATCTGTCTTGACGCTGCCTGTCGGCGGTGTGATCGCGCCTGTGTCGCGCCGGTAGCGGTCTAATCCTTTAAGGTCGTTCGGCGGCATGAAGGTCGGGTCGGAAGTCAGGATGATCGCATCGCAACGCCCGTTGAAACCCGTCAGGTCGCGCAGGACCAGCTTTGCTTCGCCCGCCGGCAGATTGGCCGTGCCCGCCGCTTGCCACGCCCATAAATCCTCTTTTGTCCCTAGCACTTGCGGTAAGTCTTTTCCGTTAACAGCGATCATGAATTTACCCGGCGCGTCGGCCCGGTTCCAGGGCGCGCCCCAGTTTTTTGTGCGCGCCAACACACGGTACATGCCCGCTTCAGGAAGCTGGATGACGGTTGACGCATCATGTACAGGCGCGCCCAGTCCGTGCGCCATCAGGTACGACGAGCCCATCTGGTCGATGAACTGCTGTTCGAGCGTCCAGCCGCCGTGATCAACGAACGTCTCCGCCTCGACGAGAACGGCGGCCGCGCGTGCAGTGACCGCGCTAAAAAAAATAATGCCGATGACAAGTCCCATGCGCGCGCATGCCGAAACGCCATCTCCATTAAGCCTCATGTTTAACCAACGTGCGAACCGCGTCATAAATAAGCCTCCTTGGCTCTCAAATTGCAGCCTTTTTCATGATGACACAATTCTTTGCCGATAACTAGTGTATTATCCGTTTGCCCCGGCCATTAACAGAAGTTCTGAATTTTCGCTCAAAAACAGTGATTAGAAAATGTGGTTTTGATAAGCTGGCAGGCTAAGGAGGAGCAATTTATGAGAGATCCGGTTAGAATCATGCCGTGTCTGGATATGCGGGACGGGCGTGTGGTGAAGGGTGTGCATTTCGTCGATATCCGAGACGCGGGCGATCCGGTGGAGTGCGTCAGGGCATATTGCGCGCAGGGAGCGGACGAGCTGGCGCTGCTGGACATCACGGCCACGGTAGAAGGCCGGGCCACGCTAAAGGATGTCGTGCGCCGGGTAGCGGAGGTGACTACGGTGCCGTTCACGGTCGGCGGCGGCATTTCAGACGTGGCGACCGCAGCGGCAGTGCTGGAGGCAGGGGCGGACAAGGTCTCGGTCAGCAGCGCGGCGTTCCGCAGGCAGGATCTGATACCGGAGCTTATCGGCAATTTCGGGGCGGAGAAAGTGACCGTGGCTATCGACGTTGACCGCAACGGGGCGATGGCATCGGGCTACGAGGTGTATATTGACGGCGGCAGGACGCCGACCGGCGCGGACGCGGTTGAGTGGGCCAAGCGGGTTGACGGTCACGGTGTGCGTGTTATACTGCCGACCAGCAAGGCCGACGCCGGCGCGCTGGAGGGCATGGTGGATGTTGTCTTGCGGGCGCATCCCGCCGCGGTGGCGGATGTGCGCGCCGGGCAGGGCAAGGCCACGGGATTTCTGATCGGCCAGGTGATGCAGGCTTC
>JAQVQN010000043.1 GCA_028701555.1 Kiritimatiellia bacterium
CAAAAGAAAACATCAATCTGACAGGTGCGTTTTTTTTGTTTGGCGTACCTGTTCACGCGGTGTGCAAATTTTGATATTTTACTTGCATGCGAATTTATGTCGATTTTGATGATGTTTTGTGCGAGACAGCCCGCCATCTGACTGGATTGGCGCGGGATATGTTCGGGCGGCAGGTGGCTTATGAGGCAATATCAGCCTTTGACCTGCGGCAAGCCTTTTCGCTGTCGGAGGCAGAGATTGACGAGTTGATGGAGCATGCCCACCGAACGGATTTTCTTGCAGGCATCATGCCTGTTCCTGGCGGAGTTGAGGCAGTTGATTCGATGACGGCCAAAGGTCACGACCTTGTGGTGGTCACTGGTCGACCTGCCTCAAGCCATGCTGGTTCCAAAGCTTGGCTGCGCCAACACGGGCTGGGTTGGCTCGACCTAGTGCATGTGGACAAATATGGACGCGCCGATCTTAAGACACAGGATGGTAGTCCGCGCACACTGGGGCTGTGGGAGTTCGATGCGATGGATTTTGACTTAGCCATCGAAGATTCTCCGGCAGCCCTCGATATTCTGGCGAAGCGTAAGGACTGCTCGGTGATCGTCTTTGACCGGCCGTGGAACAAAGCTTACCGTCATGCCTTGAACATGCGCCGCGCGTTCTCGTGGCAGGAGATCATGGAGATGGTTGATGGGGTATAATCAAGGAGTTGAGTTGGCGGCCATATGAATGGCCTGTAAGGTTTTTTTATGATTGCGGTCAGGACTGATAAGAGCGAAACTGTAAGACAAAACTGATGCGCCGCTTTGTCTGTTGCGATGGCGCACGGTCTTGTTAACAGGAGGATTCAAGATGCGCCTACTGACATTTGTTGCGCTCACATTTTTTTTAGCGAACTGCTGCGAAGGACGCGAGATCGGCTATATTGAAAAGTTCAGCTTGGCTGATGACAGGGCGGCGGTGCTGGCTGATCTGGTGCCGGGCACCGATGATTACCACTATTTTCACGCTCTGCACGCGCAGAATACAGGGGACCACGCGCTTTTCGAGCAGCGTATGGACCAGTGGATACACGAGCGCAAAGGAAATTTTAGTGTTCGTGCTAAGGAGCTGCTGAACCGTCAGGCACTGCTCGAGTATGCGCGTGAGCCGCAAAAGAGTCTGAGCTACCTGCGGCAGGAACTCGGCATGCACTTCAACCATGCCCGTAAAACCGGCGAGCGCGTTAGCCGCGCTCCGTCGGTATTTGACAATGCCGTTGTCGCCACAGACAGGCTTTTGAAAGAGGTGCTGACGGAAGATGCCCGCAGTCTGGATCGCTTGGAGGATGCTGGGTTGTCTCTGGCGGCGGGAGCTAAAATCAATGCCGAGCAGCGGCGCAACCTGCTGTCGCGGCTGCGCCGTCCTGACTTCCCTGCTGTGGTGGAGATGATAGTCCAGGACCTTAACGCCAAGGACAGCCGAGGTTTCGGCTCGCTTGCGGTGCACAAACTGCTGACACTGGAGCAAATGGAGGAGCTGTTGCGGCTCAGACCCGGTCTTCGCGACGAAGCGGTTTTTGTCTCAACGTATCTGGCCAAACTCGCTCCGGAAAACGAGGCGGATCTCGATACGGAAACTGCGGTCCGCGAGGCGTACCTAGAGCGTTTGTGGGGCTTTGTCTCTACACTTGCCCCAGCCCATAATTCGTTGAAGGCGCATGTGTTGTACAACCGTCTGCGGCATGACCTGCGCAAAGGAGTGATTGACCGCGCGCGCTTCATGGATTATGTGAAACTGCCGCGTAACGTGCACTACTTGCGAAAGGAATACCGCGAACGTGTGCCGCACAGCAACCAGTTCGCGCAACTGAACCAAGACTTTAAACTGATTGCCCTTAATCCTGTACCCGCCGAAGAACCATTGGTGTGCCGTTACCTGCTTGAGTTGTTCAAGGATGATATTGATTTTGCCGCTTTCGCGCCCTACATGCGCGATGATTTTCTCAAGCCAATCTTCGCAGAAGCCAAGATAGTCAACGGCATCGGCTCGCTGCGGCAGTGGGCTGAATGGCTTTCGCCCGAGGCGTACAAAAGTTTGAAAGAGCGGGTTGACATCGACTTCGCAGAGGATAACCGCGATGTTTTCGGGAGCGATGCGGCGGTTGCTTTGAAGGCTCATGTCAAAAACGTGCCGTCGATGCTGATCAAGATATACGAGATCAACACTTTCAATTACTATTGCGAGACCGGTAAGCCGCTGAATCTAGCGATCAATCTGGACGGACTGGTGGCCTCGGTGACAAGGCGCGCGGATTTCGACGAGCCTTCAGAGCGCCGTGTGGAACGCCTGTTTGAACTGCCGGAAATCAAGAAGCAGGGCGCGTATGTAGTGGAACTGATAGGTAAAGGCAAAAGCAGTCGTGCGTTAGTGCTGAAAGGCCGGCTTGACGTGTTGCAGGAGGTGACCGCAGCCGGCCATGTCTTCACGGTGCTGGACGAGCGCGGCCAGGCGGTCACGGGGTTTGACGCTTGGCTGGGCGGCCGGCTTTTCGTTTCCGATGAAAAAGGCCGTGTAATTGTACCGTTCAGCACTGCGCCAGGCGACGAGCGAATTATAGTGCGTAAAGACGGTTTTGCCACGCTGGTGCGCTTTCAACATCTGGCGGAAAACTATGTGCTGAAGGCAGGCGCGTACATTGACCGCGAAGCGTTGATACGACGTGAGAAGGCATTGATCGCTATCCGTCCTGTCCTGACGCTCAACGGGCGTCCTGTCAGCCTGAAACTGTTGGAAAACCCTCGTCTGGTGGTGCGCTCGGTGGATTTGCGGGGAATAGAGACGGTGCAAGAGTATACTGGCATGCAATTTAGCGAGGATGCCGAGACAATTAAGGAAATCATGGTGCCTGAAGGCGTTGCAGCAATCGAGGTCATGTTAAAGGCCACGGTGCAGAATCTCAGTTTAAACCGCAAGCAGGATTTATCGGACACGGGTGTGTTCACGCTTAACGGCATAGAGCGCACAAATGCCGTGTGCGACCTGCATGCAGGTAAAACCGCAGGCGGTTATTTTATTGAATCGCGCGGAAAGAACGGCGAGCCGTTGGCAGGCGAACCTTTGTGGTGTACCTTTAAGCATAGACTGTTCCGCAACGAGGTACACATCGAACTGAAGACAGATAAGCGGGGTCGTGTCGGACTCGGGGCACTGCATGATATTGAACGATTTCGGGCGCGAGCCCCCTCGGGCATAGAACAGTCATGGAACTGCATGCGCGAATTCTGCGATTATCCGTCGAGTCTGCACGGTAAGACCGGCGAGATATTGCGTGTTCCGGTCAGCCGCGATGTAGAAGCGGATGTTGCGGGCTTGGTATCCCTACTTGAGACGCGGCAAGGTGAATTCGTCAAGGACTGGAAAAGAGCTGTGTCGGTGAAAGACGGCTTTCTTGAGTTGTACGGTCTGCCAGAAGGCGACTATTCTTTGCTTTTGAATTCAGAAGGCGCGGAGATGACGGTGCGTGTCACGCAAGGCGAAGAAATCAGCGGCAGGGTAGTGTCGGAACGCCGTATACTGGAACTGCCGCGGCTTGCGCCTTTAAACATAACGTCTTTCGCCGTGGGCAAGGACAAAGTGACCGTGAGACTGGCTAACGCCACGCCGTTAACCCGTGTGCATGTTTTCGCCACCCGCTATCTGCCCGCCTATGACCTGCGGCAGCATCTGGGATTTACTGGGTTGCCTGTTCTGTCGCAGCAGGTGCGGCGTCCTGCCAGAACATTTTACGAGTCTGGTCGCGACATAGGCGATGAGTACCGCTACATTTTGGACCGGCAGCAAGCCGCAAAGTTTGCGGGCAACATGCTGGAGCGACCGGGGCTGTTGCTCAATCCCTGGACGCTGCGGACGACCGAGGCCGAGGCGGAGCGCCTCGTTGCTGGCGGGGCTTACGCTGGCCGGAGCGCGGAGGTTGCCCAAGCGGTTTTGGCCGAAAACGCCGCGCCGAGGGTTGCAGATTTGTCGCTAGGCGGGTATGCGGCGTTGGACTTTCTGCGGCAGCCCGGGGTAACGGTGCTGAACCTCAAGCCGGACCGTAATGGCAAGATCGAGATACCGCTTGCCGATCTGGAAGGTAAGCCGTGCCTGCGCGTGTTGGCCGCTGATCCGGCCAGCTCGGTGATGCGCTGTCTGGCCTTGGAGGACACGCCGACCGAGACGCGCGACCTGCGGCTGGCAAACGGGCTCGATCCGCAAAAAACCTACGCTGAGCAGAAAATTGTGACGGCCTTGCAGAGGGAGGCGGAGGTGGCTGTCGAAGACGTGACGACTTCCAAGTTCGAGATTTATGACACAGTGGCCAAGCTGTACCGATTGATGTCAACCCTGAACAAGGACGCCACTTTCGGCGAGTTCGCGTTCATAGCCGATTGGCCGGGGTTGCCGGAGTCCGAGCGGAGACGCCTGTTCTCAAAATACGCGTGCCATGAGCTATCATTTTTTCTTTATTTTAAAGACCCCGCCTTTTTCGAAAAGGTGATAGCGCCTTATCTGAATAACAAGAAAGACAAAACCTTTCTGGATCATTGGCTGCTGGGCGACGATCTCAGAGGCTATCTTGAACCTTGGCGTTTTGGGCGTTTGAACGCAGCCGAACGCGTACTGCTTGGTAAACGGATACGCGAGCGGGAGGAGTCGCTGCAGCGCGACACTCGTGAACGGGTGGAGATGATCGCGCCTGATATGGAAGCTTACAACCGCAGTTTCGACACAGCGGTGCAGGTCAGCGCAATGGATGCGGCAGACAGCAGCGTTGTGGCGGATGAGATATCCATGATCCGCGAGAAGAAGGAAACCGAGGGAGTGCGCGGTTTGGCCCGACTCAGCGAAGCCAAACCATCATCCGCCGCGCCAGCGGAGATGGCGTTAGATGAGCTTGAGGCTGTTCAAATGGTTAAATCGCCCATGATCGCTCGTTCCCTCTCTAAACAACGGACGGACACGAAAGGCAAGGCCGTTGCCAAGCAAGAAATGCACAGGCTGGAACCATTCGAACCCAAGGATTCCGTGGATGCTGACGCACCGGGGCAGGTGTTCTTTATGGATGACATGCTGGCAGAGCGCGAGTCGGTGCGTCGGTTCTACCAAAAACTGGAGAAGACACAGGAGTTGGCCGAAAACAACTATTACCATCGCAGGATCGAAGAGCATCTTGCAGAACTGGTACAGGTCAATGCCTTCTGGCGTGACTTTGCGGAGCACGATGGCAAGACGCCTTTTGTTTCGGAGGCTTTTACAGAGGCCGTATCCAATTTCACGGAGATGATGATGGCGCTGGCGGTGTTGAACGTGCCCTTCGAGCCCGCGCAACACACGCAAAAGACTGCGGGTAGAGGCTACACTTTGAAGGCGGCATCTCCCCTGATCTTTTTCCATCGCGAAATACGCTCTGCTGAACGTGACGAATCGGCAGGCAAAGTCTTGGTGGCGCAGCATTTCTTCCGGGCTGATGACCGCGAACGGTTTGATAACAACGAGCGCTCTGACAAAATGGTGACCGAAGAATTTCTGCCGCAGGTTGTGTACGGTGCGCAGGTGGTGCTGACAAATCCGACCGGCAACCGTCAGAATCTCGATGTCCTGCTGCAGATACCGTGGGGGGCGGTGCCGGTCAACAGCGGCTTTTATACACGTGGGAACTACGTTGTGCTGGAACCATACAGCACTCAAAAGCAGGAGTATTACTTCTACTTTCCGGCCGCTGGTGTTTTTCCGCATTATCCGGTGACGCTTTCTTCCGGCGGCAAGGTAGTGGGCAGCGCCGCGCCTTTCAGCTTCAACGTTGTAGCCAAACTTAACAGTACTGACAAAACCTCCTGGGCGTGGGTTTCGCAGAACGGCAGCGATGACGATGTGATGGATTTTTTGAGTGCAGCCAACCTGCATCGTATCGACCTGACAGAGATTGCCTGGCGCATGAACAGGCCGGACAAAATATTCTTCGAGCGCGCGCTGGCGTTGCTGGAAGAACGTCATTTTTACCATGACACGCTCTGGTCCTACGGTTTTATGCACAATGATCCGCTAACGATCAGGGAATATCTGCGGCACTCGCCGTTCTCAAGCCGCTGCGGTTTATGGCTAGAATCGCCGCTACTGCGGCTGGAGCCGATAGAGCGCTTCGACTACCAGCATCTGGAATACGCTCCGCTGGTCAATCTGCGGGCGCATCAGGTCGGCGATAAACGCACGATACTCAACGAGTCTCTGCTCGGGCAGTATCAGCGTTTCATGAAGATTCTCAGCTATAAGCCGCGTCCGGATGATGACGATATCTTGGCTGTGGCCTACTACTTAGCGTTGCAAGACCGGGTTGAAGAGGCATTGCGCTGGTACGGGAAGGTTGACCGTACCGCTGTTAACACGCAATTGCAGTGTGACTATTTGGAGGCATATCTGGCTTTTTACACCGGTGATATTGAGAAAGCCGAGAGGCTGGCTGTTAAACATACCGCGCACGGAGTGCGGCGGTGGCGCGAGCGTTTCGCGCAAGTGCTGGTGCAGTTAGAAGAGGTCAAGGGGCGCAACGCGCCGGCTGCCATAAACAGCGAGAACCGCGAACAGGCGCAGGATGTGTTTGCATCTACAGAGCCAATGCTGGAAATGCAGGTCGAGGCAGGCCGGATCAGGCTGGACGCGCGCAATGTCAAAGAATGCGCGATTAACTTATATCCGATGGACATTGAGCTGCTCTTCTCACGCAACCCCTTCATGCAAGAAGGCGCGGCGCAGTTCTCATACATACGCCCTGTGTTCAGCGAGACTGTCACGATACCCGAAGGGGAGAGAGTCGTCAGCGTTGAGCTGCCGCCGGAATTCAAGGCTAAAAACGTGATGGTCGAGGCGCTGGCAGGAGGCGTTCGTAAGACCCAGGCATACTATGCCAACACACTCAAAGTGCAGATTGTCGAAAACTACGGGCAACTAATTGTGACAGACTCCGAGAGCGGCAAGGCCGTTCCCAGGGCATACGTCAAGGTCTACGCCAAGACAGCCGACGGCCGGGTAAAGTTCTTCAAAGACGGTTATACTGACCTGCGCGGACGTTTCGACTACGCCTCGATCAATGCCGGCGACATGGACGCGGCATTGCGGCTGGCTGTGCTGGTGCTTAGCGAAGAGTTCGGCGCGGTGGTGCGCGAGACGGTTCTGCCCAAACGGTGAGAGATGGGAAGAAAAGGTTAGTTCGGATGCAGGCTAGTCCGCAACCCATTTGTGGAAATACTGATAGACAGAGATACTTGAGAAGTACGCCGCAATCCGATAATGTAGGGTTTCTTTACCCACAGGAATTTTTATGGCTGTTCAAAAAATCAAGATGCCCAAGGTTGAGAAGGAACGATGGCGGGAACTTTACTCGTTGGCCGAGCGGATTGACCGGCTCGATCCTTGGCAATGGATGGATATCGCGGACTGTTTCGGCATTGTTTTGCCAGAAATGCCAGAACCGTGTTTCGTAATTTTCAGCGGAGAGTCGCGTAAGTTGCGTAGCCTGCGGATGCTGCTTGGATGGAAAGCTTTGTATGACTTCATGACCAAAATATCTAATCAAGCAGCCCAGGCTGAGCCTTGGCTGCTTGAGATACGCATGATAGAACTGATTTTCGCCAACCAGGAATTGATTTTTAGGCATGAGGCTGATTTCCTGAAAAGCATGCGGATAAAGGCGGACAATGATTTCCGTACACCGGTTTTCCGTTCGATAATCCCAGGATATCAGCCGTGGCTGCCGGATCAGGATGAGTGCGGGTTGGTGTCCACCGCCCTGTATCAGGCGTTCGGCATGGCGATGCGTGTAGAGAATGAGCCCGCGCTGCTTAAAGAGCATTTTCCCGCGAAGATTCTGATCAGAAAACAGGACTCGAAAGGCGGCTGGCAAGATGGATGGATGCCTGTCAAGGAGCTTGCCGACGAAGAGGTAGAGGTGCGGATAGAGGCAAGCCGTTTGGAAGCGCTGAAGAAAAAGCCGGTAGTAAAGGCTGCTTTACAGCTTGATCTGGCCTTTATGCCAATGACGATACAGGCTGGGCAGCATCGGCCGCAAACGGCTTACTTACTGCTGGCGGTGGACGCTGAAAACGGCATGATTCTTTCGGGTGAGGTAATGCAGGCAACTGATGGTATCGCCAACATGTGGGGACAGGTGCCTGATCGACTGGTTGAAGTCTTTCAGAAGATCGGCGGGTGTCCGGCAGTCATAGAAGTCAAGAGTGACCGCATGGCCAACCTGCTGCGGCCGCTGGAAGAGTTTTTGCCGTTCAAAATGGTGCGTCGGGAAAAGTTGGACATGCTGGCAAAAGCCTATGATAGTTTGGGTGAATACATAACGCATGGCGAGCAACAGGACTAGATGTTTTTAGAACGCAGCCATAAATTGCCGCGGAGAACGCTCTGGTTGCTTACGACAATATGTCTGGCAATCATAGTGCCGTTTCTTGTCTGGGGCGAAGTTCTGAACAACGCCGCCGGAAGTTTGATCGGACAGGCGCAGGAAAGGCGTTTGATGGTCGGTATGGCCTTGACCGCTTTGCTGGCAACGGACATCCTTTTGCCGGTGCCTTCCAGTCTGGTGAGCACTGCCTGCGGCATGACCTTGGGATTTGTCGGCGGCACGGCAGCCTCTTTCATCGGCATGACGATAAGTGTTATGGGCGGTTATTTGATCGGGCGTTGCTTTGCGGCTTATACGGCAAAGATGATTGGCAGTGACGAGGTGGTGTTATTGAAAATATTTCAAGAGCGTTACGGGGTATGGCTGCTGTTGATCATGCGGCCTGTGCCGGTTCTGGCCGAAGTTTCAGTGCTGTTCAGCGGACTATCCAAGCATCCTTTTGGACGTATGCTTTTAATGACCGCGTTCGGTAACCTAGCGGTTTCAGCGGCTTACGCTGCGGTTGGCGTGTGGGGTGGTCTCTCCGACTCCTTTATTCCAGCATTTGTGGCTTCGGTCGCGCTTTCTGGTCTGTTGATGCTGCTGATGCGTGGCGCTAGTCGCAAGGTTGTTCAAGCGAGTGTTGATTAAGGAGCTGGCGTAATGAAGAAGGATAAAGAGTTGACGGTTCAAGGCATTGTGGAGCTCACAAGCGCTTATTATGGATCTTCGGTGCTGTTTGCCGCTTTGGAGATTGATCTTTTCTCATTGGTTGCGCGGGAGGGGGGACTGGTCACGGTTGATACTGCCGCAGAACTTGTAGGCTGCAACAGGCGCGGGATCGGTTTGCTGTTGGATGCCTGCGTGGCGGTCGGCCTGCTGCGCAAGCAGAAGGGTGAGTATAGCAACACGGACGCTGCCGCGGCGGCCTTGGTGGCTGGTGCTCCGCAGGATTTGACCAAGGCTGCTGGATACAACCGGGATGTTTATGGCGCATGGGGACGGCTGGGTGAGCTGGTCAAGAGCGGTAAACCCGTGGAAGCTCCCGAGCTTCACCTGGGCGATGATACGGAGCGGACCAGAAGGTTTGTGCTAGCCATGCGAGGTCGTGCCATGGGCATCGGCAGGCTGGTGATCCCGATGCTTGATCTCGGCGGTTGCAGGATGGTTCTGGATCTGGCGGGCGGGCCGGGTACCTATGCGGTGCTGATGGCTCAGGCGCATCCTGAGCTGACTTGCGTGACCGTGGATTTGCCGGCGGTGTCAGAGGTGGCGGATGAATTGGTTAAAGATGCGGGCATGGATGGGCGTGTGATTTGTCGTGCTGGTAATTATCATGAAGACACCTATGAACCAGGGCACTACGACGCCGTGACAATTTTCGGTGCGCTGCATCAGGAGTCGCCTGAGATGATCGTTCGTATTTTGAAATGTTGCTATGCGGCTCTCAGGCCTGGCGGGCGCGTTTATGTGCTGGACATGATGACCGATGAAACCCACACGTGGCCGCCTTTTTCAGCACTATTTGCCGTCAACATGGCACTGACCACCTACCACGGCTGGGTTTTTTCCGACGCCGAGCTTTACGGTTGGCTTTCGGAGGCTGGCTTTGAAAGTTGCGTGACCTCTCCGGTACCGCCGCCCATGCCGCACTGGCTGGTTTCCGCGGTCAAGCCTGCGGGCTAATTGCGGCAGTGAACTCCCTCAAAAACGACTTTACCGTCCTTATAAAACAGGCAGTAAATGCCCCTTTCGATAAATTCGCAGCGATTGTCCTTTGAGACATAGCGCACTCCGAAGGGCGAAAACGACTGGTAGAGTGTCAGGCGTTTTCCGTCAGGCATGGTAAGGCGCACTTTATTGTCAAAGGTAGAGACCAGACCGCTAGGCAAAGTTTCGGTGCGTTGCTCTTTGGCGTATTCGGCGCGGATCACCTCGGCATCCATGTTGATGAAGCGGGTTTCCCTGTACGGCTTAAACGACATTGACGCGCAACCGATGAAACTGAGGGCTGACAAGGCTGAAATCGCGCATAAAAGGCTTCTAACAAAGCGCTTTAAATTTTTGACTAAACCCGTGTGCATGGCAACAGTGTAGCGCGTTGCGGTTCGTACCGCAAGGGCAGCGCCGGTCAGCGGTAAACTTTAACCAGCTTGACTTGGGCTCGGTCAGGAGCGACGCAGGTGAAAGCGATGTCTGTGGAACCACTATTCAGGATCGGGATTTTTTTATCCAGGCTGCCTTCTGCAAGTCTGGAGCGGTCTGATCCGTAGACCTGCCAACTCTTTCCGTCACGGCAAACCAATCTATCGTTAGCCTTAAGTATAACCGGGAATAGCAGCTC